>CAMWLV010000011.1 GCA_947175175.1 uncultured Lachnospiraceae bacterium | reverse complement strand
AACCTGAGTAGGCATTACAAGGATTGCCATGATAAATGTAAATGCAATCTTCTTTAACTTAAAATCATATGCATAAAGCCCATATGCAGTCAATGCGGAGAAATAGGTACAAATCGCTGCACAGCTACTGGAAACGATCAAACTGTTTATGATGCCCCGCACCATCGGAAAGGAACCGTCATTTAGAACGTTTTTCAGGTTTGTAATAAAACTTCCTCCAGGCAGTGCAGAAAATCCTTTCTGCAGATCTGCATGGGAACGTGTTGAATTAACAAACAGGATATAGAAGAAAAACAGACACATAAGTGACAGAATGACAAGTAACACATGTGCAAAAACAGTACGAAAAGCATTATATCCTTTTGATTTCATTATCTTATCTCCTTTCCATCTTTCTAGCTGCTTTTTTTGCCTTCTTAGCCGCTGCCTTGGAACCATCCGGATCCTCATCATTAGTGATCCGGTATACGATAAAGCACAGGATTCCACTCACGATGAACAGGTAAACAGACAACGCACCTGCCATACCATAATTCTTGCTCTTTAAGTGGTTGTTGAGGAACATGATCAGAGTCGTAGATGTACGATCCGGGCTTCCCTGTCCATTTGTCAGGATCTGAGGAACATCGAACATCTGGAGACCACCAATAATGGATGTGATCAATGTGTATGCAAGTATCGGACGAATCAGCGGAAGCGTTATGAGAAAGAATCTCTGCATGCTGTTGCAGCCGTCTATTTCCGATGCCTCAAAGATGTCCGGGCTGATGCCCATGATTGCCGCCATCAGCATAATTGTTGTATTACCAAACCACATCAGGAAGTTCATCACACCGACTAAGGACCTTGTTCCAAATGCAGTACCCATAAAATCAATCGGATTTTCTGTTAATCCCATTGACAGTAAAATGGAATTGATTGGTCCCTTGTTGGAAAACAGGGTAAAGAACAACATTGCAAATGCGGACGCCATGATTAGGTTCGGCAGATAAATGACTACCTTGAAGAACTGCTGTCCGCGAATCTTCAGCCGCTCATCTACAAACCACGAAGCGAGCAGCAGCGCGATCACGATCTGCGGAACAAAACCAATTACCCACAGAATCAGGGTATTTCCTGCATATTTAAGCATATCGGATTTCAGCAGGCTGACAAAATTGTCCATTCCGACAAAATTAGGGCCAATCTCCTTAAGTCCTGAGCGATAATATTCATAAAAACTGTATCGGATCGTATCTACCAACGGGATCAACGAAAAAATAAAGAAACTTATAAAAAACGGAAGGATAAAAATGTATCCCCACTTAGAATAATCTATCTTTTTACGTTTTTGTTTCATAGGCTACCATTCCCCTCTTTCTAATACTGCGGTGCATGAATGCACCGCAGTCGACATTTATTATTCCGGCCACTGAATCTCTGTGATTTCAGGATAACGCTCCATGATCGCTGTCTCAAAGTTTGCTTTTGCCTTATCGTAATCAATCTGCTCCTGTAAATAATCACCAAACGTGTTCTGAATCAATTCTACACAGCCCTGGTCATATGCTGACAGCGGAGCCATCTTGATCGTGTCTGCACCAGGTGTAAAGTATGTATACGGATTCTGTCCGCCAAGGAAATCAGACGCAAAGCTGTCATCCTCTGCCGCTGCCTCCATAACGGATTTTGCGTTTGTAAAGTCTGCATACTCTTTTGAAATCTTTGTCAGATTGTCTGCATCGGCTGTCAGTGCAAGAATGATATCCTTTACATGCTGCGGATTATCTGTACCTTCTGCCGCGAGAACAAATGTACCGCCCCAATTGTATGACTCTGGAGCATTTGTGACAGCCCATGCACCTGCCTCACCGTCCCAGTTTGGTACCATCTGTGTATCAATTCCCCATGCCGGGAAAAGGAATGCAAATACCTTGGAGCTGGATCCCATCGCTGTAAACCAGTCAGAATTCCACTGCCCCTTGACAGCCGGATCGAAATAACCTGCATCCTTCCATTCCTTGGAATCCGTTACCCAGTCCATAAGCTTCTGGTCAACCTTTATCACTGTCTCCCCCGGTGCAACCCATGCATTTTCCATACTATTGTTGTACAAACGGAAGGTATCTGCATAAGATGAGAACGTATAATATCCGCCTGCCTTAAGCTGCTCTGCCGTATTCTTCATGGTTGCCCAGTCCTTGGTCAACTTGCCGATCTCTTCCGGATCATCCGTGCCAAAAACTTCGTTTGCAATATCGCGGCGATATACTAAGACACCCGGACATGCCTGCCATGTGGAAGCCCTCTGTACGCCATTCTGATCACTGGCAACTGTCTTTGTAAAACCAAACTGGTCTGCCAAATCTGTATCGGGATTAATTCCCAAAGATTCGAGCGTCATTGCAGCATCAATGTCTGCATCTGTGTATTTGACAATATAATCCAGCTCAGCTGCAAAAATATCAACCTTATCATCTGCTGATGCGCTTAACTGATTATTAAGTGCTTCGTCGAGTTTATCCTGGTATACACCATCCTGGTTCGGATTAATGATCCAGTGGATCACTGATCCATCTTTCAAAGTGGATTCGGTACCATCTGCAGACGTGCTCTCAATCTCCGGGTAAACTGCCGTAATACGGTTGCGCAGCTCATCATTGAAGCTGTATATGTTAATAACCTGACCCTCGTCTGCATTTGCTGCATCACCTGACTGCGAATCACTGCCTGCATTTGACGTATCAGCCGCCTGCGAATTGCTGTCTGCATTTGAAGTATTATTCGACGTATTGCTTGTCTGTGAACCAGAACTATTTCCGCCACAACCTGCCAATGTGCTTGCAGCCATAGCTGCCAATAATAAGACACTAACAACTTTCTTTTTCATAGAAAAAAATCCTCCTTAAAATTTTTGTAATCGTTTTTTGTTGCTTTACAAGATATATTATACCTTGCACAATTCTCATTAATATACCAGATATACTATAAAAATGTCAAATTCATGTCATTATTTTATTTATGATAAATATAATTCAATTTCCGTCTGCTCACGAAGCATTTCAGCCGGAATATAGTTTTCTTCCATCTGGACGCCGTTGACTGTAAGCTTCTTGAATCCTGATTCTGCATGGTTCGGATTGTAAACCGTAATATGCAGATGACTTCCCCTGAAATCCTTGTCGATCTCAAATCCGTCCCATTCTTTTGGTATGGAAGGCGCTATCTTCAGACCGCCAAAGTCAGGACGCATACCGAGGATTCCTTCGACACAGCCCACCATGACCGTAGACGCTGTACCTGTCAGCCAGTGCACATGAGAACGTCCAAAGTGCGGACTTGCTTTTCCTTCCGTGAACTGTCCATAGCAGTATGGTTCCAGCTTACGGATCTCCGCTCTGTCATTCTGGGCAGCCGGTGCATTTTCCTTAAAATAGTTAAATGCCCTCTCCCCATGTCCACAAAGCGCCTCCGCGAGAATGATCCAGCCCTGTGACTGCGAGAAAATACCGGAATTTTCTTTGACTCCCGCATTGTAAATGACTGCAAGTGCACCGTCAAAGGCATCGAGATGATACGGCGGATCCATAAGCATGACACCATATTCTGTGTTCAGCCGCTCATGCACCATACTAAGCGCCTTATCTGCCTGTTCTTCCGTGGCAAGACCGCTGATCACTGCCCAGCTCTGGGGATTCAGCCACATATTTGCCTCTTTGTCATCTCTCTTGCCGATGACTTCGCCTGCCTCCGTAAAGCCTCTGATGAACCTGTCCTCATTCCAGCACAGTTTCTGTATCAGCTCGCCGAGCTCCTTCTGCTTTTCATCGAGAAAGGCAATATAGCTTTCGTCCTTCTTGTACACGGCAAATTTCCGAAGAATTGTCATCGCATAGTAATACTGTAATGCCACGAAAGAGGACTCGCCATCTTTTCCTAACCTCAAACAGTCGTTCCAGTCCGCGTAAAGTCCCGCCGGCATACCATGCGGTCCCAGATGATTCATGGAAAAATCGACAGCACGTTTTAAATGTTCATAAACAGTCCCTTCATCCTTGTTGGCAAACGGAATCACCTCGTCTATAAATGCGAGATTTCCTGATTCCGACACATATTTGTAGACTGTAGGGAACAGCCACAGTGCGTCGTCTGCCCTGTATGCGGGGTGTCCCGTCTCCTGCACATAAGACGCATCATCCGGCGTATCCTCGTGTCCCGGATTGTGTGTGAATTTTACAAGCGGAAGCCCGCCGCCATTGTCAACCTGTGCCGAGAGCATGAAGCGGATCTTCTCAGCTGCCATCTCAGGCTCTAAGTGGATAATGCCCTGAATATCCTGCACCGTATCACGGTAACCATATCCGTTCCGGAGTCCGCAGTAGACAAAGGAAGCGGCACGCGACCAGATAAAGGTCATAAAACAGTTGTACGCATTCCATGTATTGATCATTGTATTGAATGATTCATCCGGTGTCTTTACCTGAAAATGGGACAGCATTTTATGCCAGTGGTCAGTCAGTTCCTTATATTCCTTTGCACAGGTTTCCGAGGGATTCTGGTAATCCGCAAGAATTTTGTCGGCTTCATCCTTGTATTTCATACCAAGTATGAACGCAATCTCCTTTGTTTCTCCAACCCCAAGTGTCAGTGTGGTCGTGAGCGCTCCGCACCCGTTTTCATTATAGCTCAACTCTCCCCCGAGATCTCCGCTCACGACTCCTATAGGATTTCCATAACCATGGTAGCGTCCGATGAACTTCTCCTTGTCTCCGCAGTAAGAAGCCACCTCTGCTCCCGCCAGCCCGAAGAAACGGTCGAGTGCGAGTTTGTTGTCAACCTCCTTCCCGTCCTCCAGTCCATCAAGATTTCCATGAATCGTATGACGAATACGATCCTTGTCAAAAGAAGTTCTTGTAATGAACAACGAGTATTGGAGATTGACCTGATCCTGCTCATAGTTATTGTTGTTTGTAAACTCTGCATATCCTGTGATATTCAGGTTTCTTACTGAGTCGGAATGATTCGTCACTTTCAGGTTCCATACTTCATAAGACTTCTCAAGCGGCACATAGTAAAGCGCCTCAGAATGGATGCCGCTGTAATCCGCCTCCATTCTCGTATACCCTGTCCCGTGACAGCATCTGCTCCGATATGCCTCCAAATCCTTCCCAACGGGCTGCCATGATGCGGACCAGTAATCCTTGCTGTCATTGTCTCGGATATATATGTAACGGCCAGGCTGGTCAAAGTTGTTAAACACATAGCGCAGAATCCTGCCATTCGCACCGGATTTGGCAAAGCTGTAACCTCCGGCATTGTTGGAAATAATCGCGCCATACTCCGGCGACCCAAGGTAATTCGCCCAGGGCGCCGGCGTATCCGGCCTTTCAATCACATATTCCCGTTTCGCATCATCAAAATAGCCAAACTTCATATTCGTCCTCCTTTATATCATTATCTTAGATTTAATTATCAATCTTTTCCAGATTAATATTATCAATGCATATACGGTGCTTCTGATTAATCTGCGTTCCGTCAACTGCACCCATGGAAATACTCAGCACAGATTTCATGTCTGTCTCACCATTCATCTGAAACTCAATTTCATAAGTCTGATAATCACTGCCCAGCTCAACGACCGCTTCCCCTGAATAAGGCGTCCAATCATCATCATCCGTTCCATCTCTTTGAATCGCAAACATAATCTTTCTGTCCATATCTGACTTTGCCTTCAGGGAAAGGCGATACCGCTGCCCCTTCTCCAACTCGATATTATTCTGCTTCAACTGGATCTTCCATGCTTCATCTCCTGTACTGCTGATCGTAAAATCCGCTGCGTTATCTTCATTTAGGCTGTCCACCACATATTCAACATCAGAGGCCGTGTAGGCGTAAACCTCATAACCTGCAAATCCCGCATTAAAGCTGCCATTCTTGATCAGTACGTCCTCGACCACACGCACATCATCCACGTAAAACACTCCTGGTTCGCTAAACACCAGTGCAATGCCCGCATCGTCCGGCGTTCCTTTGCTGTCAATGCTAAGCTTGTGGCTAAAGCTCTGCTCCTTTCCTGTCAGTTCCTCTTCAAACTCCTGTCCTGCCACGATTACTTTAATCTGCTTCCCGGCTTCCCCCTCGGCAAGATTGCTCACTGCGTAGTCACCCACTGACAAAGCAAGTCCTTCCTGGAAGACCACTACCGGATTTTCCTCTGTAATCCCTTCTGGAACCGTCACTTTTAGTTTCCTGATATTATCTTCATTGGTCACAGTCACTTCTGCGCTGTCCGGCGCTGTTATCTCCCAATATCCCAGACGGCCTGCGCCCTCCTGGAAACTTCCGTTATAGACATAATTTCCATCTGCCAGAACAGTCTTCCCATCATCGCCAAGTTCCTCCTCACCCGTCTTGACTACTGACACATTACTGATATGAATGCCCGCCGTGGAACCATCTGCACCCATATTATATTCCAAACGGCCATTCGCATCATCGTCGTCCGTCATGACAAATTCATAGGTAAACGTCTGCTTTGCGGTTGTCAGATCCACCTGCGTATCTTCCAGATAACGGATCCAGTTACGATCTGGCGCCGATACACCTACTTTCATCATTCTGTCCGCATCCGCATAAGCATCAAAGCTGACCAGATAGGTGCCTCCCTTTTTTACCGGAATCCCCGGCTGTACCAGCTGCACACTGTAATCTTCTGTTCCTTCCTTTGTTGTGTCTATGAAAATCTCATTGTCTTTGATTTCAGCAGATGCCTCTCCGCCGAGAGCTGTAAGGAAGATCCAGTCCTTCTCATCCGTCAGCTCTTCAGAATCCGCAAAACTACCATTATGGATATAATTTCCATTCTCATCCGGCTCCCGGTAAACAACCTCCTTCACCGGCTTTTCTACATTCTCGTCATAACTGTCCTTCTGATATGCTCTTACATAGTCAATTCTGTATTCCGCATTTTTAATGTCTGTGGTCGCATCCGGATTTCCCACCCAGCTGCCGCCTACAGCCAGATTCAGAATGATATAAAACGGCTGGTCAAACGGAGCCGGATAAGTAATCTCTCCCTGCCCTTCTGTTATGGAATACCAGTCACTTTCCGTATGAATCAGATTGCCGTCTACATACCAGTCAATCTTTCCCGGTTCCCATTCAACACTGAAAATGTGATAATCCTCGGAAAAGCTGCCCTCTTCCAGCACATAAGTCCCCTGGCTTTCGCTATGCGGATTGCCAAAATGGATTGTTCCATAGGAAGTGTCCGTTGCCTGTCCCATAACTTCCATAATGTCAATCTCACCGCATCTTGGCCATTGTCCATAGAGATTTTCACTCGTGGGCATCATCCAGAATGCCGGCAGAAATCCCTGTCCTTCCGGAACCTTCACCTTCGCCTCAAACAGTCCATACTTGAAGTCATGTTTGTTCTGCGTATTCACCCGCCCTGATGTATAGGATTTTGTTCCGTCCCCGTTTACTGTCTCGATCGGTTTCAGTACCAGATTTCCGTCTTCGATATAGATATTATCAGTGGAGTCCACATATGCCTGCAGCTCACTGTTCACCCATCCCGGCTCATGTGTCTCTATATTCCAGTCGTCCATATTCAACGAATCCCCGTCAAACTGATCTTCCCAGATCAGGCGATAGCCTTCATGACCTTCTTCCAAGGCATCCACTTCCAGATTATCCGGATTCGCACTATCTTCTTCTGATAATATGATTTCAGGCGTCTCCGTATTCACAGCCACTTGGTCTTCATTGCTGCCACAAGACATAATAAACGGTATCACAGATCCTGCCGCAAGAACCGTCGTTACGCTTTTCCGCAAGTCTCTTTTCATATCATATCTCCTTACCATTTTTCTATAATATTCTCATTATGATTATCAATTATATGATTATATCTAATTTTAATATACAAAGTTATGTACAAAAATATCAGATTCATGATATAATAATCAAAATACATATTATTCATAAAATGGAAGGATATCAATATGTCCAGACCTTTCGGAAACTTGTCGGCGTGACACCCAAAAAATACCGCAACCACTATTACCGCACTTCATGGTAACAGTCTATATTTCTGGTCCTGCAGCCAGCTAGAGCTGGTTTCTGCGTTTTAAACAGAAACCAGCTCCAGTATGATTTTGTGCAGATTCTCATCCATAGACTTTACGCACTCTCTGCCAATCAAAACATGCTTCCCGTCAACGATCTGAAGTGATTCGCCGTCGCAGTTCGCTGCACCGATTTTATACGCGCCATATTCCAGCCCTTCTGTATTTTTGAAAACCACCTCAAACTCTTTTCCTGCAAAATACGATCTGATAGAAGCTGTTCTGCTTTCATCAAATTGTTTTTTCAGCAGTTTCGGCCTGATCACCAGGTCCCCTGCTTCCCCGCGAACTCCAAATACTTCTGTTATCATAGTCATCATATACCAGCTTGCCGCACCCGTCAGATAGTGATACAGTCCCCGTCCTTCACTGTTGAAATATTCAGGAATACCAGGATATATTTTGCTTGTGCCAAAATTAAGAGCTGTATCAGCCAGTGTCTGAAGCGCTTTATATCCCTCTTTTGCATATCCTCTTTTATAGAGTGCATTTGCATACATTACCGTCATATGGGAAAATACAGCTCCGTTTTCCTTCTCTCCATAGGCAAATCCAAACATTCTTCCCATATCAAACTTGAGCTCCTTGAAATCTGTGTTCAGCCGATACCCGCCAACGGCAGCATCATACAGATAGTGGTCTGCGCTCTTACAAACCTGACTTATCTGGTCATCTGTCGCAGTTCCGCTCATAATGGCAAATACCTGTCCGGTCAGCATCATCCGGACACCCTTTTCTGAAATGCCCTCCACTGCATTTTTATGATTATCGTAATAGCTGTTAAACCATCCTTCCCCATTCTCTCCCTGAAGCCACTCTGTCTTACGAATGTGTTCCATAATCCAATCCGCTTTATGAGTCAGGTTTTCAATCAGGCTGTCAATTGATACCTTGATTTTCTTCCCGCTGATATCATGTCTGCACATACCTGTATATTCTTTTAGAAGTGCCTGCTTTGCCTCAATATCTTCATACAGTTTCATATCATCTTTGAGCAGAACCTCAATTTCTTCCAAAAGTTCAATCTCCGTGCAGGATAATCTGTCCTGCAGAAGACCAAGACAGTCTGCAAGCTGCTTTAGATTTCCTGCATAGGCACAGGTAAATGCCACACTCTCACCATGATCCGCCGCCATATCCAGCGCATCATTCCAGTCTGCTCCGCGAAGCCGCATCTCATTGTGTTCCCCAACTTCATAGAAAGCACACAGATGCTCTATCAGGAGATGTTCCAGGATCGTTCCGCCATATACGCTGCCCTCGGCTGTCTTCTGCCACATGCCGTATGCATCATCCCATGCATTGTCGATATCCGTTCCGCGTCCCGCCTGTGCGTCTTTAAAATAGTTTACCTTCTCCAGAAGGATCTCCAAATCCCCAGTCTGGTCAAGATAGAGCTTTGTTGTCATAAACGGCCAGACAGCATGATCCATCCAGACGCGGCTGATTCCATTCCTGTCAGCAATGAATTCTCCCTGTTTCGTCCCTATAATCGTGGCATTGGTTCCGTCAATCCGTACCCCGCCATAGTTGCTGACTACCATCTGACGTACATCGCCCGGATCCATTAACAGAAGAGACAGACAATCCTGCCACAGATCTCTCCATCCTCGTCCACCTCTGCCATAGTCATGATGCGGCAGGAAAGAGCATCCATAGAGACGTCTCAAAAACGGCTGGAAACTTACCCACCGCATGAAGAGGTCAAAACGCCTGTCACCTGTATGATACTTGACATTCACTTTCTCCTGCCAGTATTCCTTCACTCTGTCAAGCGCCTGCTCCGCTTTGGCAGGGGAATCATATTTTGCAATAATCCTTTCGATCTCCTCTTCCTGATCCGCAATTCCCATGACGATCACATATTCCACAGCCGCGTCCGGCTCTAGTGTTACCTTTTCAAACCGGATACCGCCCATCGCCTCTTTTCCGGCGATTTCCATTCCTGCAGACATGCCCTCTTTGTTTTTGTATACTGCTTCCGGATGTGTGAAAGTCCCGCCTTCCCCGATAAAAGCATCTACTGTAGGATAAAATGAAACCGGCTCTACGCCATCCCCTGCAGCTCCTGACACAAAATAGATCAGATGATTTCTCCGATGCCCCTTTTCGTCAAAAGACATGGTCGGTTTTACTGTGATACCATAATTCTGCGTATGAATCCTATGCAGCATAGAAGTAACATTTCTGTGGTCTCTGATATTATCAGCGCTTCTTCCATAAATCGGAACGGCTGCAATCGGCGTGATCTTCTGTGCTGTCCCCGCCGTATTGCGAATACGCACCTTCATAATTTCTACATTTTCATCCACTGGGACAAAAGATGTAATTTCCGCTTCCAGTTTATAGGTATCAGATTTTCTCTTCACCGTCTGCTGCATCAGTCCTGCAATCAAAGTGCTGGTATCCTGTTCTTTGGTAAATTTCTGATTTTCTGCCTCCGCTGATGCCCCTGTAACAGACCAGCACCCGGTATTCTCCACAATGCACCAGAAATTCCTTGTTGACCTGTTATTGTGCAGATTCTCTGAACTTACGGGTTCTAACAGAAAAGCTTCCTGATTGAGCTTACTGTCACCACCCAGATTCGGTGTAATCGAACTCTTTAGCCCCTTTTCCCCTGCAATCGGAAAATAAAGATAGCTGTAATTTTCCGGCTGCTCAATAGAAAATGTTCCATCATTGTCTAAAAAATGTATTGCTTCCATCTTGTTACCCCCTATATGAAATATTTTTATAATCTTAGATTCTAAAAGCTCCTATCTGCGTTGACAGTTCCTGGGCTGAACTTGTCAGTTCAACTGATTCCTTTGCCACATTTTCACTGTGTGCCATCAGACTGTCGGCCTGCTCTACCAGAATATCTGAAGAGGCAAGTATTTCCTGCGAACTTGCTGCCTGCTCTTCAGAAATGGCAGCAACATCCTGTGCCACATTTTCTACCTGATCTACTTTCTGTATCATCTGCTGTACCAGATTCCCAACCGAGACAACATTATCAAAAATAACGTCAAATGTCTCTACTGCATTACCGATCAGCACATTACTGCTGTTGATATTGCTCACACTGTCGTTTGCCTGATCGACAACATCGCCGATCAACGCCTTAATCTCTCCAATCAGATTATCAATATCCTGAACAGATTCTGCGCTGGTCTGTGCCAGTTTGCCGACCTCTACCGCCACGACAGCAAACCCTCTCCCTGCCGCACCTGCGCGTGCCGCCTCAATGGATGCATTCAGGGACAGCAGATTTGTTTCATCCGCAATATCGCTGATGGTCTTGGTGATATTACTGATCTCTTCCGAGGCGTTTCCAACTTTATCAATCGCACTCTGCAGTTTCGTCACAGAGCTGTTGATATCCTGCATTGCCCTGCTGATATCCTGCATTGCCTCCTTGCCTTTCTGGGAGACATCAACGGTATCGTTCATCTTGACGTTGACATCTTCACCATCACTCTTAGTTTCCTCCACAAGTGTTGCGAGTTTTGTTGCACTCTGTGCAATCCCGTTTACGGAAATGGAAAGCTCCTCAACTGTTCTATTAAGCTCTTTCATAGAGTAATTCTGCTGTTTGGAAGCGTCAAACATCTGACCAGATATATCCTTGCTCTCATCCGCCTGGTGATGAAGTGTGCCAGAAACGCCATTGATGGAAGAAATCATCCCGCACATTGTCGTAATAAACTTCTCCACACACCGACTCATCACACCAATTTCATCATTGCCTGCTGACTGGCTGTGCACTGTAAAATCTCCATCTGTCATCGCCGTAATGACCTCCGTCAGTTTTTTGACTGGTCGAATCATAATGTGCACGATCCTCTCGATCAGAATTGTCAGTACAACGACCGAAATCACGCCAAAAATGATCATGATATTTCTAATATTATTCAGATCGCTGTAAATCGTCTTAGTAGGAATATAGGATACAAGCACCCACTCTGTTCCATCTATCTTTTCAAAGACTGACATGTTTCCACTGATTTCAACCACATCAAGTTCATTCTGCGAGATCTTGTCTCCTACAGCCTGCATAAAATCATCATTCAGCTCATTCAACTTCCTGGAAATCAGACTTGTATCACGGGATGCCAAAATCGTATTATCATCCGCATTTACCAAAAATGCTTCCGCACCATCCATTTTAATAAAACTGTTTACATAGACACTGACTTTATCCAAAGATAAATCTACCGAAAGCACCCGTACATCATCAGAATAAGTCCTCAGCATACCGCATGCACTGATTACCTGTTCTCCGTTTGCATTCGTATAGGCATTCGTAAATCCCATGTTAACCCTGCCAAGCCCCTCCTGAAACCACTCTGTCTGTGTCACATCGATTGTGGATTTTCCCGCTCCACTTCCTGCGGAAGATGATTCACCTGTTTTCACAACCGACACATTGCCGATCCAGATCCCTGCTGTCGAGCCTGCCGCTCCAAGATTGAAATCGATGCGTCCGTTTGCATCATCATTATCTGTCATGGTAAACTCATATGTATAAGTCTGCTTTGTCGTTGTCAGATTAACCGTCTGGTCTTCCAGATAGCGCTTATACTCCCGATCTGGCGCCGTTATACTCGCAAGCATCGTTCTGCCGGCTTCCGCATATGCGTCAAAGCTGACTCTGTATACGCCCTGTCTCTGGATTGGGAGAGCCGCCTGTACCAGCTGGATACTGTAATCTACTGTTCCTTCATTGGCTGTCTGAATGAAATTCCCGTTATCCTGGATTTCCGCTGATGCCTCTCCTTCCAGTGCCGTAAAAAACTGCCAATCCTTATCATCCGTCAGATCCTCGGCATCAAAACCGCCATTATTGATATAATTCCCATTCTCATCCGGCTCCCGCAGCACGACATCTTTGTCGGGTCTTCCCACTGCCTGTCCTGCATAGAGCGTGCCATCCATGTCTGCCACATAGATCCCCGTCGAATAATTACTGTCAAATCCACAATAGGCATCCAGATATGTCTGCATCTGATCCTCATCAAAAGCCATCCATTCGAGCGCCTGTTTCTGCACATTAAAGGATGTCAGATTTTGGTTCAGCCACGCCTCGATCGCGGTAACCTGGCTCTCCACCGAAGTCTTTAGAAGCTCTTCCGCATTCGACTGGATCACATTTTTTGATACATAATAGGACAAGCCGGCGAGCACGATTACAATCACGATTACCACAGGCAGTATGATACCCAGCAGTTTTGCTTTGATTGAAATAAATTTTCCCATAGGATTAACCTCCGATTTTATATCCTTATACCTTTCACCTCTGCGAATGGCTCCACAAACTACTTATACTGCCCCACATTTCCGGCATCTACCTTCTCAAAGGGTATCAGAATATATTTTCCATCCTCCGCAGCGCCTTCAATCTCCTTGATCGACTGCCCTGCTGCCAGCTTTTCTGCTGCCTCAACCGCGGCGACAATCTGGTCCGACATTGCCTGATACACAGTAAAATCCATTCTTCCGTCAATAATCGCCTGACATCCGTTTGCGGAGGCATCTACTCCCAGAAACAAGATGGAATCCGTATTAAGCCCTGCTGTCTCACATGCTGTAACCGCGCCAAGCACCATATCATCATTGTTCGCCACCACACAGTCAACCGGCCTTCCAGTCTTTAAGAAGAGCTCCATCAGCTCCCTTGCAGTGTCCTCATTGTAATTTGCATAATCCTCAAATACATAGTTAACTTTTTTACCGCTTGCCTTCAATGTCCGCTTCAATCCGTCTGTCCTGCCATTGGTACCTGAAGCTCCCTTCGGTCCTTTGAATAACACGATATTGATCTCACTTTTATTTCCAAGCTTGTCCAGGATATACTCTGCCTGAAACTGCCCTGCCATATATTCATCCGATGCCACATAAACATAACGGTCCTTTTCTAACTGTCCATCATCTGGGGCATTGTTGATAAACACGATCGGCGTATCTTCGGCTGCAGCTTTCAGCTCTGTCACAATATCCGCAGACACTGGTCCGCACAAAAGCACATCACATCCCTGCTCAACCGCATTTTTAATCTGGGCATCCTGCGTCTCAACAGAATTTTCCGCATAACCTACATCAAATACTAACCCCCGCATCAGCGCCTGCTCTTCCAGCTGAGCCGCCCATCCCTCATAATAGGCACCACTTTCTATCGCGGTGTAATAAACTTTGGCACCGTCTGAAGTATCTGCACCCTGGCAGCCGTTTAATAATGCAGCAGCCATAGCTGCTGCCAATAATACTACACTTTTCTTTTTTTTCATAATAATCCCCCATTCTTGCTCAAACCTGTGAATTTGGGCGCAAGCACAAATTCGTCATGTGAAAAATCTCTGATTTTTCACACGATACACCTGCTTACCTTTTTTCTCAGTTTAGTATTTTTATCAGGAATCATATATCAGAAAAATGTAAAAAATGTTAGATATATGCCGTCTTTTAATTTTCCAAACGTCTGAGAAGCTGCTCAGGATGCTCCGTATATTCTGTGGGGCGGAGATGTAAAAGGAGCAATAAGTTATCTGGAAGTGCTGCCTTCTTCCATAACAAAGAACCAAAAGTGGCTTGATGAACAGATAAACTATCTAAAACGGAAAGAATATAGCATAACTTGTTATGCGGTGAGAGCAGGACCTAGTCTAAGAAATTCCAGCAATCCAGTAGAAAAAGCAAATGATATGCTGGTTGCCCGGAGACAGAAACATAACGGAATGTCATGGTCAAAATATGGGAGCAGTGCCCTGGCAACTATTGAAATGGTCTATCAGAATAAATATGAAGATATTTGGTTCCGCCACGGACGGATTTCTTTTGCGATGCCCAAAAAAGAAACAGGTTCGTCAAATCTATGTGCCTGATTTTGTGATATTGCTTGGAGATTCAACCGCACAGGTGGAGAGATTTTACTATATTCACAAAAACTCATATATCAAAATCAAGAGAAAAATGTTAAATATGTGACATCACAAGTATGCGCCACCATTTGGTTCACTTTTACAAAATATCCATCTGGCAGCAGGCGTATAATTTCTTATACTCTTGCGCAAAAGATTTGTGTATTCCCGTTGACACGTTGTGTATTATTGTGAATAATGCTTTTTTAAGAAGGAACACGATGAACCCAGGAAATACGGCTATCAATTCAAACGAAGCGGTGGAAACCACGACATCTGCTGCAATCCAAATACAAAGTATTCTATCCCACTGAAACGCGGTCATTTCGATGAAGATGATCTCCGATCAAGGTCAATATCTATGATGACCTGTTTATCAACTTCTCAGATATTGCCAATCTGCTAAATATATAACCAAAAGAAAAGGCATGTGCTATCCTGCATATGCCTTTCATTCCACTTATGTGATTTTCTATTCAACTGCTGTTAGTTTCCTTTATGACTTCCCAGTCAAAATCCCAGGCTGAACCGTTACAACCAACACCTATTTCAATAGTAAGGAGAGCACCCTCCCTGTGTAATGTAAATTCATCCAAAAGCTTCCCATAATGATCTAAAGGCAGATCCCTTTTCCACTCTGTACAACCTGGTACTTTTCACGCAGCTGCCGCAGTAGTTTTACAGGCTTATGCTCACGTATCAGTGAGAAGTAACCAGGTGCATCATCCCCGGAAACTTTTAGCAAGCACTTCTTCTGCATTCATCTGTTCGCTGAGTTGGGAAGATACTGTCTCCACCCTCCGCCGAAAGCAAAAAATCAGCTGTCTGATTTTCCTTGGCCAGTTTGTTTTGTAATTGGAAGGTTTTAATGACTTAAGTCATATCGAATGTGGATTAGATTCTGCCGAGTATAAAACTGGGATTAAAGTGACAGACAAGGAACTTTCCGAAATAATCAAGCCTTATTTTCACTACCAAGCACATTTTTAATCTTATGCTCCACAAGCGCCTTCACATTTGCACGTCCTGCCTTGAGATATTCCCTTGGATCAAATGCGGCAGGATTGTTATATAGCACCTCGCGAACACCGGCAGTCATGGCAAGTCTTAAATCCGAGTCAATATTGATTTTACATACCGCACTGCGCGCTGCCTGACGAAGCATGTCCTCCGGAATACCTATTGCATCCGCAAGCTGTCCGCCGTTTTCCTGAATAATTTTCACATATTCCTGCGAAACACTGGAAGCACCATGTAGCACAATCGGGAAATTAGGCAGCCTCTTGCTAACTTCATCAAGAATATCAAAGCGCAGCTGCGGCTTCTGTCCTGGTTTAAATTTGAATGCACCATGACTGGTGCCGATGGCAATCGCAAGAGAATCCACACCTGTCTTGCTGACAAATTCTTCCACCTCATCAGGATGTGTGTAACTCGCATTTTCGGCAGACACATTGACATCATCCTCGATACCGGCAAGCTGCCCAAGTTCACCTTCGACCGCCACACCCTTTGAATGTGCATACTCTACAACACGGCGGGTTAGTTCAATATTGTCCTGGAAAGAATGGTGTGATCCATCAATCATAACGGAGGTAAAACCACCATCAATACAGGATTTGCAAATATCGAAATCAGCGCCATGATCCAGATGAAGCGCAATTGGTATATCATTTAGCTCCAAAGCTGCTTCTACCAGCTTTACCAGATACGCATGATTTGCATATTTCCTTGCACCTGCTGATACCTGCAAAATTACAGGGGAACGAAGTTCTCCAGCAGCTTCTGTGATACCTTGTACGATTTCCATATTATTCACATTAAAAGCACCAACTGCATACCCCCCTTCATACGCCTTGCCAAACATTTCCTTTGTTGTCACTAAAGCCATAATCTTATCCCCACTTTCTTTATTGTATATTTAAAAGTTTTAAAAATCCTTCTATATTCTTTTCAATGTCCCCCTCAAATACTGCTGAGCCTGCCACAATTACATCTGCCCCTGCTTCAAGGTTCTTATTAAGATTGTTAAGGTATATGCCCCCGTCTATTTCCAGCCTTATGTCGCGGCTTTGCCCATTGATCATGCCGCGCACCATTTTGATTCTGTCAATACTTCCTGGGAGATAGGACTGCCCGCCAAAACCTGGATGCACTGTCATCACCAGAACCATATCCACGATATCGATATATGGGATGATCTCACTAATTGGTGTTTCCGGATTGAGGGCAATTCCAGCCCTGACGCCATGATCCTGTATCATTGCGAGTGTGTCTGACACGCATCCGCATGCCTCTACATGTATCGTCACGCCGTCTGCACCGAGCTTTATGAATTCCTCCACGTAACGCTCCGGACGATCCACCATCATATGTACATCCATAAAAAGCTTTGAGCGCCTTTTCAGACATCTGAACACAGGCATTCCAAAGGATATGGATGGAACAAACACTCCATCCATAATATCTACGTGCAGACAGGTTACACCTGCTTTTTCTACGATTTCAATCTGCTTTCCAAGTTCACAAAAGTCAGCAGCTAAAATAGACGGCGCCAGATAGTTCATCGTACTATTTCCTCTTTCCTTTCTCCGAAACTATCACGAATTTCACTTTCTCTTCTCTAAGGAACTGCAGCATTTCGGAATAATTCTAAACAACATATCCAAAACCAAGAATTGTAAAGAGCTGATTTTCACATCCCTCAGCCATTCTGATCACGATGTCATGTTCATGGCTTTTTCTATCATTGAATATGACTTTCGCATTACAGTGCACCCATCCTACTTCATGCGGATCAAGTGTCGTAATAAGACTGCCATCCACATACACACATGCTTTCCCAACATCGCAAGCCGCAGAATCCTTAAATATGACCAATAAGGCCTTACACTTGATTTGCATTACAAACGGTCTGTCACCAGTTGTATGAAACCAGTTATTCGGAAACTGGGGAGTCGGCATGGCATCTTCGTTTCGCTCCACTGATTGCAGTTCCCTGTCCCGTCCACCAAAATCTCCGCAGTCAATCACCGCGTTTACTCCGTTATCCCGTCTGTCAAGCAGATGTACCTCCTCAAAATCCGCACCGATTACAGACTCTTTCGGTATTTGAACCTTATTATCCATGATATTTATGTCTTCGTTATCTATTTCCCCAAACAGGTTCAGTATACAATCCGCTGTAATTCTGTGTCCTATATTACTCGGATGGAAAACATCATAGAAAAACTGATTCTTTGACAAAACTCTGCCTTCCTCTTTGCTGAGTGCAAACTGCTCTGTCACAGCATCCTTTATACTCACCATTGGAAGATTATAATGATATCCAACCGGGCTTAATCTTTCCTGCAGATTCCAGTCATAGGAAAAAACCATGAACAGCAGCAATACCGCCGGCGGCTGCGGTAATTTCAAAATCTTGCGTACAAGACTTTCATAACATATTCCATTCGTTTCATCACCATCATCATTGACAGCAAATTCCACCACTACCAAGTCAGGAATATTATTTTCATAGTCCAAGACATCTCTCTCAAAGCGTATCATGCCAAGTTCCGAAGACGTTCCTCCTATTCCTGCTTTGATGAATCGGACGTTATGACCAGTTCCATATCTATCAGCAAATGCTTTATAAAACTTATATGCATAACAGTTGGTATGAATCGGTGTGGCACCGGCACCCTGTGTTATAGAACCGCCTATGTAAGCAAGTGTTACATTCTCGCCATTTCTCGCCTTGTCTATTACCTTCTTTACTGCAGCAGTACTACCTTTTGACAGAAGGGATCTTGCAATCATATTTTTATAGGCTTCTGAATCATAGTCTATATCCGAATCCTCTATTACTTCCGGCGCATCAAAACCATCTTTCAGATATAATTTTATATTTACAGTGGCAAGAATCTCCGGAGTATCAAACTCAAACCTGATCTGCCCAGGCTCTTTATCATCCTCCGACCATTTCTCCGCATCTAATGGATATACCTGTTCGATACCATCACAGCGCATTGTATGAAAAATAGCTGTACCAGAATGATACACATCCGTTTTCCCATACATTTGAAAAATGAAATCCACTTTCCGATCACGTTCTTTTGCGGAAACGGATACGCCGATGCTGTGTATCATTTTCCGGAATCCCTGTGTGGTTGCTAAAAGTTCCAGCATCGTTTCATCCTTAATATTTCCTACAATCTTAGCGCTGTCTATCAATCTGCCGCTGTCCATATACAGAAATTGTATTCCCTTATTATCCGGCTGCGGACTTGCAAAAATCTCTTTTTCCTGCAGCAGATAGAAAAAAGGCCTTTTTGCCACAGGATCTGACGGTGCAATCTGTTTCTTAATCATTTTTCAAAAACTCCTTGGTCTGTCCATACACGCCTTTTGCATCAAACCTGCATTTTTCCAGCAAAGCTGCTGCCGAACCTGACTCCCCGAACACATCTTGGATCCCAATCTTGTAAACAGGCGCAGGACATTGACTACACAATGTGTCGCATACTCAATAACCAGCATCGGACATCTTCGCGCCAAGTGCCCCTTTGACAGCACGAAGCGATCCCTGCCTGCCTTTTTCGGATCTTTTGGAAGATATGTAAAGATATTTGCCGCTTTTTGAAGCTCCAAATTTGTCATTGTGAATTCCTCCATTGTTTTATATTCTTATGTACCTATTTCAACGGATACATTAAGCTGTACATTAATAAATCCTATAATTTCCACTAAGTGCCAGGAACGCAAAGAAATAGAGACAATTGTCATAATATCTCCTGTCACCTGTACGCATAGGAAGCTTCCAGAACAGCTCTACCCACTCCTTGCTGCAGCTTGTGAAGGATGCAAGTACTGACATTGCTACTGTTGCTGGAATTGCCACTGGATGAAGCACCTGTTTCTCTGCTATGCTCCCGTCAAGTTCATAAACATGGCAGGTATTCCTTCTGCCATCCTCCAGCAGAAACTCCTGTATTGCCTGTGCAGCACGGCATTGTCCCTCATCCTTCCCAAACCATTCATAGTCAAGTCCGATATTAGCCACAGTGCGATAAGAGTCACTGTAGAACCAATCGTGTCTGTCGTCTGTCCATGGCAGTTTTCGACGCATCGGGCTGCCGTCAAACTCAGCATACTCTGCAGAAAAACCAGTCCTTCCATCACAAGCCCTCACAAGATATTTGCGGCTCGCCTGCGCTGCCTTCTTCCAAAACGGTCTGTCCTCCTCGTATGCCCACATTGCAAACAACTCATAAAAATGCGGCAGATGATAGGACGGATCCGTAAAATCAGCCCCCGGAACAAATAAAATCTGATAGTTCTCCTTATTCCACATTGCAGTGCCGGG
Organism: uncultured Lachnospiraceae bacterium; assembly: GCA_947175175.1. GTDB lineage: Bacteria > Bacillota > Clostridia > Lachnospirales > Lachnospiraceae > COE1. Next base: position 22,081 of record CAMWLV010000011.1, on the reverse strand, counting down.
TCTGCCATTTTCTCCTTTGTGCAGACACGCCCTCAAAATTTCTTTCGCCTCATAGGAATAATTGAAGATGCCGTCTCCGTCTCCCCACCTGTGAGACGCAAAAAACAGTGCCAATGCAAAAAACTCCTCTCCGTCCGGTGCTGGACCGTCCGCATTTTTTGTTCCATCCACGCCGCAGGACCATGCAAAATATCCCTCATTTTCCCCTTCCTGCATCCACATATATGTCTTGGACCACTTCCACAGCCTGTCAAATTCATCACGCATATTAAGCTGTACACAGAACATCATACCATATGACATTCCTTCTGTACGCGCATCATTATTTCCCGTATCCATGATATATGCCATATCATCTCCCACCGGATAGTATACGCGCTCGTCTTCTTTTCCATAAAAATAAAAGTTCTTAATTTCCTGCAGTCGTCCTTCAATCTGCGCCGGCCCGATTCCGACTTCCTCAAATACATTTCGATATTGTTCTTTCATATCCTGCTCTCTTTATTGCTGTGATGTCATTCTTCTATACTGAAATAATTCAGATTATCCGTAACAGCAATTGACAGTTTTTTCAGTTCCATGGCTGTTCTTGCAAGCGAGGCCGTAGCATCATTGAGTTCATTCATTGATGTGTTGGTCTGCTCTGTCGTTGCAGCATTTTCTTCTGCTATGGCTGACAGATTGGTCATAAGGTTAACCACCTGCGCTCCGGCATTACCACACACAACAGCCTGTTCAAGTACAGTACTCATCTTGTCTGTAGTAGACCTTATTCCTTCTTCGACAATGCCAAACTTCTCCTTCGTCTCATCGAGCTGCTTCTTCTGATTCAAGATAATATCCGTAACCTCATTGATCGACTGCACTGTCTGATGGGACTCTTCCGACAAGGAAAGTATAATATCATCAATTATTTTTGCGGAAGAATTGGTCTGTTCCGCAAGTTTCTGTATTTCACTTGCCACTACGGCAAAGCCTCTTCCGGCTTCACCGGCCCGCGCTGCCTCTATACTGGCATTTAGAGATAACAGGTTTGTCTGACTTGCAATCTCCGCGATCAGGTTTACAACCTCCTGAATCTTTACTACTGACGCATTTGTCTTATGGATCTGATCCGATATCTTTACGAATGCGTCTGCAGTCTGATCACTTGTGCGGCTCAGCTCCTGAACAATTCGTGTCGCCTCTGTTCCCCTTTCGCTCATGCCCTTTGAAGTATCTGACAGATTCTCAACACTCGCTGTAATCTGTATCATATTTTCCTGCATTCTGGATGCTTGCTGTGACGAATCAGAAATATCGCTTGCCTGCACCGCAGCGCCTTTTGCTATTTCATCTAAAGCCGTGCTGATCACCTCTGATGCTCCTTTGGTTCTATTCGCCTTGTTTTCAAGCGCATTACCCGTCTCTGCAAGATTTGTAGAAATTCCCTGCAGCTGGCTTATGCTGTCCTCTAGTTTGTCCAGGAACACATTCAAACTCTTACCAAACTGTGAAAACTCGTCCTTTCCATCCGCCTTGATCCTGACTGCAATTTTTCCCTGCGTAATCCGATCCAGTGCCTTTCTGAAATGCATAACATTTCTGTCAATACTGGAACTAATCAATACGGTCAGACCTACCAGTATGATCGATGCGAGTATGATCACTATGATACTTGCGTTCTGCACTGTAGATTTCACGCGAACCATATCATCAGAAGCGATATCTTTGACGATACCGCACAAGGTCGTCAATTCCTCATTTAACACTTTATTCTCCGCTTTTAATACGAGAATCGTATCGTCAATTTCCTTCATCTGCACAAAGATCTCTTTCTTGGCACTGAGTTTGCCAAGAGAATCATCTGCAAGTTCACTGCTTGTGGTATACAGCGGAATGTTCTCTTCCATCTCTGTCATCAATACCGCTATCCCTGCACAATCGTCCGTTGTATCCTTCCCTTCCACCACCAGCTTGCTATATGTATTTACTTGATTGTCCAGTTGCTCAAGACTGCCCTGAAAACTGTAAACTCCAGAATAAGAACCTCCATACTTATAGTCATATGACAGATCATTCGGTTCCATATAAAGGGAATACTCAATATCGGCATAATCCTGTGCCGCATACTCTTTGACTGGGATCGTTACTGCAAATTCCTCCCATCCCTCATTGGCTGCATTGAAGTTACACCCGACACGGATCGCTGGTTTTGAATCAAATGTGGTAATCTCACTGTCAACATAGGCAAGTCCGGAGCCGTCGAACTTGTCAATTACAGACAAATCAATATCGATCGAATCCGTACCTTTGACTAATTTTATATCCGTAATATAGCAGTCATTGTGATACGTGAGTGTTCCTCCAACCCTGAATGCCAGCGAATTTCTCTTTACTTTTTCCGGCACTGGTCCACTGTAAACCAACCTGACATATTCTTTACCGCCAATCTCCACAAGTTCTCCGCTCGTCCACATATGGGCATCAATCCATTTGATTTCCAGCCAGTCCTGTTTATCGATCAACCCGGAAAAACTGTCAGCCAATGCTTCACTGCCTTCAAGATATTGTCCATACAACCCGCTTTCACCGTCAAATCCCCTTGTATTGCTAAGCTCGCTTATTTTACTATAATTTGCACTGCTCTTTGTCAGTTTTTCAAGCATATTCTCGATATCTTCCTTGTATTTTGTGTCTGCGAGGTGCTGTAACAGCTCTGCGTTTGAAGTCATCTGTCCAAGATTGTCAAGAATATTGTCAAGATACTTCTGATCAATGTAATACTGATACTGTGCCTCGAGTCCGAGATTCTTTGCCTGCAGTACATCAATCTCGTTGACAATCGATTCAATCTCACTGTTACTGCTGTTCCTGTTGATCGAATGAATTCCCAGTACGCCGATACAGACCGCCACCAGGATAGAAAAGACACCCATAAGCAGTATCTTACTCTTGATCGTCTGAAACATTACTGCACTTCTTATTGTACTTTTTCCGTGATTCATGATGACTGTACCCCTCCATTCTTATCCCAATCTCACTTATATAACATTTTTATTTTATTTAAAAAATATTCTGCTGACTCCCGACAAATTAAACATCATATCCCTGCATTTTATATCAGATACCAGTATTTACATCCCCTTTTATAATCTCTTCCTAAGGAACTGTAAAAAATAACTTATGCACCTTGACTTGTCTATTTCTCCGATTGCACATGTTATTTCTTTACAGTTCCTAAGGAACTGTTAATAAATTACTCATGACAATGACTTGTCTAAATGCCCATCTGCGGCATCAGAAAATCTTGACATAGCCCACTATGCCTGCGATTTTCTTCTTTGCAGCTGGACATTTATACAGCGTCCTTGTCACAAGTAATTTCTGAACAGTTCCTAAATTGCTAAAATATGTTTATCCGCTATTGTCCACCCTCGAACTTCCACTCATATACCTCATACCCTTGTCCTGCAAACACAAAGTAAAGATCATGCATTCCGCTCACCTGTTTTCCTACTGCCGTTATACAGACTGTAAGCATTTCCGCGCTTTCAGGAGCAAGCTCTGCAATGCACAGTTCTTCTCCCTGCAGATTGTCCAGACAGACCTTAACATATCCTTTTGCAGTCCCGCGCACAGACATTTCCAATGTTTTTATCATCTTTCCGCCAAAATCGACTCCGCTGACCATGATCCAGCTTCCATCGGTTATACCTGTCACAATCATGTCACCTGAACCGCTATTGATAGCACTCTCACTGTACTGTGTCGTCGTAACCCCTGCCATTGACGCAATCGTGGCTGCTTTGTGTGTGCAATATGGATCAAAAGCTTTCATCTGCGGTACGCCCTCCCTTGTTGCCTGTATCGCGCTGATTTCACCATTCACAGCAATCTGCACCGCATCAATGCTTGTGCTCCTGTAATTCTGTAATACACCCATCCTCTCCTCAAGAACCCTCGTATGATATGACATATACCACTGATCACGAAAGCGGAACATACAGTGATGGTTATTTCCCTCTATTCCAAAAAAATATCCGGGATTTTTAAGGAGGGAACCCACCAGCGTAAACGGTCCCATTGGGTCATCACCTGTCATGACCATAATTTCACCATTGCCAAACCCAAGCTCCGAAATTTTTTCTTTCGGTACAGAAAAATTGGAACAGTAGGAATAGTAATACCTGCCATTTATCTTGTTGATACCAGAATCCTCGTAAAGATATGGAACGTCTGCTATCACTGCTGGTTCCCCCTCAATACTCACCATATCCTTTCCAAGCTTTGCCACCCTCGCCGTTCCTGGGTTTGCTGCCATACCGGGACTCGGAACCCCTCCGCCAAAATAAATATATGCCTCCCCATCGTCATCCAGCAGCACCGCCGGATCAAACAGCCATGTAACTTCGCTGCAGGCAGGCGTCTCTCTCGAAATCAAAGGCTTTTTGATTGCATCTGTAAAAGGTCCTGTAGGACTGTCCGCTTCCAAAACTGCTATCCCGTCTCCATTGTTTGCAAAATATAAAAAGAACTTCATCTTTCCGTCAATCTCTTTGCACACTGCCGCGGGTGCCCATGAATTTCTGCTCCACTTTGCGGCACCAGTGCTGCCTGCAGCGTACACAGTCCCATGGTCCGTCCAATTTACCAGATCCTCAGAAGACACAACATTGATGGTGTCAATCTGTGAATACACATTCTCGATAATTTCCCCATTATCATTGCGGATAAAGACATCTCCCGTCATATACAGATAGACTCTGTCACCATACACCAGCGCGTAGGGATCCGCACCAAACCGCTGTGTCATGACTGGATTGTGCTCTCCCTGCTTTTTATAACCCTCCTGCAGCTTCATCTGCTTATATTTTTCCTGCACTTCTTCCCGTGCCATCACTATTGCCTCCAATTTTCTAATAATATTCCTCTTTCACATATAATATACGATTTCTCTAAAGGAAGTCATATCGTATAAAATCGCGAAATACGGCCTTTCCTCCTGTCTGTTTCGTTGCGTAAGAGAACAGCCCAAACCGACAGCCTGCAAAATGGCCGAGCGTAAATCTCAATTTCTTCCGAATCCCAATCTGCTTCCAGGTTCGATCTGACTCTTTCGTATCCGAAAGGCAGAAAAAGACGGCCTCATCTTTCCCATCCATAAAATCAACTTCCAGACGTATCTGTACCACAGCAGAATCCAACGCGATGCATTCATATATGGTCTCCTTCCCCTTCCTGCCATCTATATCCTCTACACCTGCCATAACTAAGGAGAACTTGCCATCCTGCTTTGTGACAGCCGCCATCACATAATACTCCTGCAGCGCACACATACCTGTATAATCACCATCATTTAATCTACTTCCATCCACTGTAATCTCTGCACAACATTTCGGGAAATACATCCGCTGGGTAATCGTATTTGCTGCCTGCGTCAAATCCCTGCACACCCTGCCATTTTCGAGCTGCCAGATTCCAAGGACATTATCATGGAATACATATGCCAGATCAGGCTCATGATTAAACTGCCAGCAGGACTTCAGTCCATAAGAATCATACTTTCGTTCTGACTGCATATCTGACGAAGAACAACGGAAATCATCGCTTTGCACCAATGGGGTATATCTATGCTCTGGTCTGGTGGACTTGACAGTAAACTCACCCGATAGAGTTCTTTTCACGTCAAACACAGGATAGTTATTTTCCCACGTGACAGGTATCAATATCGGAATACGTCCCACCGCCCCCCTGTCCTGAAAAAGCATGGCATACCATTGTCCGCAAGGTGTATCCACAATTCCTCCCTGCGCTACTCCCTGACCGCAATATCCAATATCATCATTCAATACATCACCGCCTGTAAATTCTCCGTCCAGCGAATCTGACACAAAACATGCCTGTACACGTTTCCACCTGTCCCGAAGCGAATGAATCAGAAACAGATAGTATCTGCCATTGATTTTATAAAAATGGGTACCCTCATATCCAAGCTGCGGATTTCCATCATCACTGACTATCACACGGTTTAATCCGCCCTCCAATGGACCGCTTAGGTCTGATTTTAACTCCACCACGGAAATATGCGTATTTCCCGACGCGATATATACCCTGCCGTCATCGTCAAACAAAAGGGAACCATCATGGTAAAAACCGTCAATATACCCTTTTCTCCATGGTCCTTCAATCTCTTTTGATTGATATAGATATGTTTTTCCTGTATCATTCGCCGCGAAGCATACATAGAAACTGCCTTCATGATACCGCAGCGATGCCGCCCACATACCTTTTCCATATATGTTCTGATCACCGGAAAGCCTCTGTGCCGGCGTGCTGTCAAGTCTGTCATAAACGTAAGACATATGCTCCCAGTGACACAAATCATACGAGCGCAGGATTTCCCCGCCGGGAAAAAAGTGCATTGTCGTGCTTATCATATAATAGGTATCTCCGACCCTGATCACATCCGGATCCGGATAATCAAGCCCTGTAACCGGATTGATTTGGTTCTTTTGCATCTTAATCTATTCCTCCGTCTCCAGCGCTCCATCATAAAAACACCTCAGACGCCCTGTTTTGTGTCCTGTGAGTTCTTCGCTCCTCGTATCCGGCTGGCTGCCGCCTATGCTGATCTCATATTCACGTCCTGCTATCTTATTATTTCCGTTCTTGTCATACAGCATAAAAGCTTCCCTTGGCAGATAAACCTGACACTGTCTGCCCTCACCTGCCTTTAGATAAACCTTTTTAATCCCTTTCAGCTGCGCATTGGGCGTACCTGCCCTCTTCGCTTTTACATACACCTGTACTGTCTCGATACCATCTCTTTCACCTGTATTTGCGACTGTGAACCGCACTGTCACGCCTGCATTGATATCTGGTTTTTCTTCTGTAAAAGCAATGTCAGAATACTCATATTGTGTATAGGATAACCCATAGCCAAATGGATAGAGCGGTTTGTTTTCCATATAACGATAAGTCCTGCCCTGCATGGAATAATCCTCAAAATCGGGAAGCTCCTCTGTCGTCCGGTAAAATGTCACAGGAAGTTTTCCCTCGGGATTTACCTCACCAAAAAGGATCCGCGCGATTGCCGCCCCGCCTTGCGCTCCCGGATACCATCCTTGTAATATGGCGTCAAGGTTTTCATCCTCCCACGTAACTGTCATCGCACTTCCTGTCAACAGCACCAGAATGACAGGTTTTCCGCTTTCTTTTGCAAGCTTCAGAATATCATGCTGTAATCCTGGCAGGCTTAAATTAGGTTTGTCCCCGCTTCCGTATTCATTGCCGGTATCACCTTCCTCACCCTCCAGGGAAGCATCCAGCCCCATCACGGCAACGATGACATCGCTTTCCCTGCAAACGCCCCGCACTTCAGATGCCCGATCATTTTCCTGTGCCAATCCGCTTGTCCTGTCCTTGTATAAATGGCAGCCCTCAGAATAGAGGACACGCACATCATCACCGACGTAATCCTGAATTCCTTCGAGTATTGTCACATATCGTGATGCCGTTCCCTCATAGTTGCCCACCAAAGCCCTGCGGTTATCTGCATTGGGTCCGATCACGCCAATCGTCCGGATTTTTTCTTTCTCCAACGGAAGTGTCTGGTTGTCGTTTTTCAGCAGAACCACACATCTCTCAGCCACCTGTCGGTTTAATTTTCGCATATCCGGGGAATCCACAACCATATAGGGAATATTTTCATAGGGATTGTCTCCCTTCTGGTCAAATACCCCTAATTTCATACGCGAGGTAAACAGGTTTACTACAGCCTCGTCCAGACGCCTCTCATCCACCAGCCCTTCCTGAACTGCCTGTTCCAGATACAGGAAAAGAGAACCGCAGTTTAAATCGCATCCATTGTTCATGGCAAGCGAAACAGATTCAATCGGGTTCGCCGTCACGCCATGATGCTCGTGAAAATCCTTGATTGCCCAGCAGTCTGAAGTTACATGACCGTCAAATCCCCACTCATTGCGCAGAATGTCATTTAAAAGGCGTCCGCTTCCGCAGCATGGCTCTCCGTTTGTACGGTTGTAAGCGCCCATCACTGTTTCCACCCTGGCCTCTTGGACACATGCCTGAAACGCCGGAAGATATGTCTCCCGCAAATCCTGTTCATTTACAAGTGCGTCAAAGCTGTGGCGCTGTTCCTCCGGACCACTATGTACCGCAAAATGCTTGGCACACGCCGCCGTCTTCAGATAATTCTCGTCGTGTCCCTGCAGTCCCATAATATAACGTACACCAAGTCTGCTTGTCAGATAGGGATCCTCTCCAAATGTCTCATGTCCCCTTCCCCATCTCGGATCGCGGAAAATATTGACATTGGGTGCCCAGAAAGTCAGTCCCTTGTAAATATCCCCGTCGTCTCCATCCTGCTGCATTGCAAACTTTGCCCTTGCCTCCGTGGAAACCGCATCCCCTACCTGCTCCATCATATCCTCATCAAAGGCAGCCGCCATTCCGATCGCCTGTGGGAAAATTGTCGCCGTACCTGCGCGCGCCACGCCATGCAGCGCTTCATTCCACCAATTGTACGCCTTGATTCCAAGGCGCTCTATTGCCGGCGTCCGGTGCATTGTCTGTGCAACTTTCTCACTTAATGTCATCTGCGCGACCAGTTCTTCTGCCCTCCTGCGGTATTCCGCTATTTTATTTCTGTTCTGAACTAATTCCATTTTTATACCCCTCCATATTGTATTACTTCCAAATAGTGTTTTTATCTATTTTCCCTTTGGCTGGGAGACTTCTCTGTGGACTGGCACATTCCAAACCCAACGAACTGTCTATGAAATGGAGAGCAGCTGCACATTAGCCCCGGCCATCTGCAGCTGCTCTATAACAGCAATTTGGAATTGATTTTCTCGCCTGCACTAAGGACTGCTTCTGCGCTCAAGCTCCTTTTGCATTTCCGCAAAAAATATCTCAGGCTGGCAGGCATTATAATTCTGCATATACTGCTGCCACACCGCATCAAAATCATCTGTCATGATAACCCTCGGCAGATAATCCCGCTTGACACGATTCATCTGATCCCATACTCTTCCCGCCTCCGACTCCGGTGTCAGCATTTCAGAATAGGAATACATCGGATACCATGGTCCTGGTTCTTCATTTGTTCCCAGCATCTCTACATAATTCCTGCAGCCATATGCTGTCAGACATTCCTTCACATCCGGTACAAGTGCATCAAAAAACTCACCCGGCTGATATTCCGGGGAGAATGCATTGATGCCATCACTCAGCATTCCTTCTGTTCTTGGGAAATAGGCGTACACACAAAAGCGTGCACTGCTGTACTCCAGATTTCTAGCTGCCTCTCTCTGCTCAGGCGTCCTATAATATACACCGTTTTCATAAACATTATAATCTATTCCCTCAACGCCCCAGTACCGAAGTTTCAGAATTTCTTCATCAAGAAGATCATTGATAAATTTCATCGCACCCTCGACATCCTCACAGCTCACTGTAATAGAAATACCATCTGCCGCACTGAGCTCTGCACCGCGTTTTACATGCCACTGATTTTCAATACTCCTGTCCATTGTAACAGGCAATGGTACATATCCACAACCTTGCTCAGACATTTTTTCAAGCGGGCCATTGACAGAATATGCAAACTGCCACCACTGATCCACCATACCAAGTACCCTGCCGCTGGCAAGCTTTTGTAAATATTCCTGATAATTCTGCGTGAAAAATTCCTGATCTACAATCCCTTTGTTATATTCTTCATTCATTTTCTTAAAATACCGTCTGGCAGTCTCAGAAGTATTGTAATCCAACACTGTCAGAGTCTTTGCATCCACTATACAACTGCCATCATTGGGATAGCCGTCGAGAAATTGCGGCGGATTTTCCAGACAAAAATACCGCCAGTCATCACAGAGTACTGTAAACGGAATATTTTCCATCACTTCCCCTGGGTGGAAAGGGTCTTCCATCACAGGATTTTCAGCAGTGTATGCTTCCAGCAAAGCAAAGTACTCATCGATTGTCCGTATATCCGGGTAACCTGCCCACTTGAGCACACGCGTCTGCATCCAGAATGCCTCACCTTCATGCAGTACTTCTACCGCCTTGCCGTGTACAACACCAAATTGAGGAATCCAATAAATGTGCCCGTCCGACTGTCTGAACCTGTCCCACTTTTCTGCAGGCATAAGATTCTTAATATTGGGACAATCGTCCCAGTACTGATCAATTGGAACCAGCGCCTCCGCGTCATACAGTGCTGCACTGCCTGAAATAAAATCCGTATACTCTCCGCTTGCAATAAAGCCTGCAATCGCCTCCTCCGAGGACTTTCCCACCAGCCATTGCTCCCGGCATCGTGCACCGATTTTCTGCGCTATCAGCTCCATGATCTCATTGTCTTCATCTGTCTCGTTTCCAGAGACATCAAAAAATGCTGTAAATTCCTTGATGTCTCCGCTTTTACTGTCATTTGTCATCCTGGCTGTCAATAACACAGCCATAACAACAGCCCCTGCTGCAATGCCTGCCACAATTTTTTTCCTCATTCTGCTGACCTTCCTTCCCACGTTTTCTATAATTTGATTATAATTATTTTACCGTGGGCAGGCAAGCTTATACCTTTTATTCCTTTACCCCACCAATGGTAAGTCCTGTCACAAAATATCTCTGCAAAAACGGATACAGACAGATAATCGGGAGCATGGTAAGAATCGTAGCTGCAGCACGCACAGAAGTCGGTGTCACTGTTCCTGCGGCATTCTTCATCGCTTCTGCGGACGTTCCCTGATTGGAAACGGACGATAACAACTTCATCAGCTCATACTGCAGTGTAGTCAGATTGGAGCTCATTCTGTTGTAGAGCATGGCATCAAACCACGAATTCCACTGTCCTACTGCAACAAAAAGCGCTACTGTTGCATACACAGGTTTACATAGGGGAGAAATGATTTTTATAAATATTGTTGTATAACCAGCACCGTCAAGCTGTGCCGATTCCTCAAGGCTGTCCGGGATTCCTGTCATATAAGTTCGTATTACAAGCATATTGAAAGCGCTGAACATGCCTGGAATAACATATACCCAGAAGCTGTTTGTCAATCCAAGACTTTTATATAATAAGAATGTCGGAATCATACCGCCGTTTACATACATTGTGATTACCCAGAACAGGGAAAGCTCCTGCTTAAATAAAAAGTCCTTTCTGCTCACAATAAAGGCAAGGATTGCGTTTGCAGCCAGTGCGAGCAGCGTACCTACGACCGTTCTTGCGACCGTAATATACGCTCCCGTGATCAGGTTTTGTTTCTCAAGTACCGTGATATAATTTTTAAGTGTCCATTTCCTCGGCCAGAGATAAATCCCGCCCCGCAGCGCATCTGTACCATCATTGAATGAGATTGCCAGTGTATTCAATACTGGATATAGCGTGATGACCACAAATGCAATCATAAACAGGGTATTGCATACGACAAATACTTTATCCCAGGCAGAAGTCTTAATCTTATTACTATTTTTCTTTTCCATATGTATCTCCTTTCTAGAATAAACGCTCTTCCCCGTTCTTTTTTGCAATCTGGTTCGCAATTATGATCAGGACAATGCTGACAAAGCTCTTAAAGATACCTGCCGCTGTACCGATTGAAAAATCATTCTGGCTGATACCCCATTTCAGCACATAGATGTCAATTGTCTCTGATACACTCTTTACCAGACCATTTCCAAGCAGATACTGGATCTCAAATCCTGCATTTAACACATTACCCACATTCATCAGCAAAAGTATCATGATCGTCGGCTTGATACCAGGGAGTGTGACATACCGGATACGTGCCCAGCGCCCGGCACCGTCCATATTCGCCGCCTCATAGAGTGACGGATCGATCGCCGTAATTGCGGACAAATAAATAATTGCATTCCATCCTGTTTCCTTCCACACATTGGCAAAAGCCACAATCGGCCAAAAATACCTTGGGTGTGCAAAAAAGTTAAGAGGCTGATCCAGTATATGGAATTTCAGCAGCAGTTCATTGATGATACCCGAACTTGACAAGGCATCATGCAGAATACCTGTAACAATAATCCATGAAAGGAAATGGGGCAGGTACGAGATTGTCTGAACAGTCTTCTTTCCCCCGTTGGATTTCACTTCGTTTAATAAGATCGCAAACACAATCGCCGCAACAAATGTGACAACCAGATTGATCACGCCCATCGCAAGTGTATTTCGAATAACCCTGATAAATGTATCATCCGAAAACAACTGCTTGAATTTATCCAACCCTACAAAGGCTGAATGAAACAGTCCATTCTTGGGCTTATAGTCCTGAAATGCCATCAGCCAGCCGCCTAATGGAAGATAACAAAAGATGATACCATATGCCACAATGATAAGTGACCATATGATCAGCACTTTCTGTTTTTTAATCTCTTTCCACGTTATGTTTCTCTTTTTTTCCTGTGAAGCCATATTTTCACTCCTTTTATAAAGAGCGGACCGTTTGTTGCGTCCGCCCTATCTGATTGCTTATAGATTCGATACTTAGTTGTACTTTGCAGCTTCCTCCATTCTGCGGTCAAGCTCTGTCTGCATCTCATCGATAAATGCCTGTGGATTGCAGCCATTGTAAACTTCCATGTATTCTTCCCATGCACTTTCAAAGTTGCTTGCCATAACTACCTTAGGCAGATATTCATGCTTGATCTCACCCATCTTTGTCCATGCCATACCGCCCTCTGTAGCTGTTGTCATATTATTGGAATAAGAGTACATTGGATACCATGCTCCGGGCGCCTCGCTTGTACCCAGCATATCCACATAAGTTTCAGCTCCATATGCATCAAAACATTTCTGTATATTTTCACTTAAAGCATCATAAAACTCTTTTGGCTGGTTTTCCGGTTTCATGGCATTGATACCATCCCTGCTAGTGCCTGCATACTGCAGGAAATAGGAATAAATACATGTGTGAGAAGCCTTGTATGCTGTATCGGAAGCCTTCATTCTCATATCTTCTGTACGGTAAAATTCGCCGTCCTCGTTCACACTATAATCCACGTCCTTTACTCCCCAGAAACGCAGATCATGCATATCCTGATCCAATAAATCATTGACAAACTGTAATGCGCCTTCGACATCCTTGCAACTTGTTGTGATCGCAAGTCCGCTCGACACATTCAGCGTTCCGCCGGAATTGTGCCACTGATTCTTTATCCCTTCCTCAATCGTGATGGGAAGCGGAACGTAATTGCAGCCTTTGAGATCAAGTCCCTGCTGCTTTAATGCATCATTTGCCGTGTATGCAAAGTCCCACCACTGGTCGATCATGCCCAGCACACGCCCTGTAGAAAGTTTTGAGATATATTCATCATAAGTCTGTGTGAAGGACTCCGGATCAACTATACCTTTCTGAAATTCCTCATTCAGTTTCTGGAAATATTTCTTTGCCGTCGGTGTTGTATTATAATCAATAATTGTGAGTGTTTTCGGATCTACGATACAGCTTCCGTCATTAGGGTATCCGTCAAGAAACTGCGGTGCATTCTCAAGACAGAAATAGCGCCAGTCATCACACAAAATCGTATACGGGATATTGGCTGTGCCGTCTTCCATCGTAGGATTTGCCTCATTGTAGCTCTCAATCAGGTCAAAATACTGATCCATGGTATGTACTTCCGGATATCCAGCCCACTCGAGCACTCTGGTCTGAATCCAGAACGCCTCATCATTGTGTGTTGTCGCCTTCTCTTCTCCGTAAATATTGCCAAACTGCTGTATCCAATAGATATGCCCATCATCCTGCCTGAGTCTGTCCCATTCTTCCTCAGTCAGAAACTCCTTGATATTTGGATACTTGTCAATATAGTCATCCAGAGCCACAAGTGCGCCTGCATCATAGAGCTGCGCAGCGCCGTCACCGCCATCGATAAAATCCGGATACTCGCCGCCTGCAATCAATGTGCCGACAGCTTCCTGTGCCGTCTGTCCTGTAAGCCATGTCTCCTTAACTTTTACTCCAGTCTTCTCTGCGATCATCTGCTGGATCTCATTGTCATCATTGATTTCTGTTCCGGGAACTGCAAAAAATGCTGTAAACTCCTTAATTTCTCCTGAATTAGCCGCATTATTGCTGCTCTCACCCGAGCCTGATGTATCTGTGCCTGTGTTTGTGCCAGTCGATGTCGTGTCAGTCTCTCCTCCACCACATCCGGTGAACATCGCCGACATCATTGCCGCTGCCAGCAACACTGATAATACTTTTTTTGTTTTCATATTATTCCTCCATTCTTGTCAAAATCAGCGAACTCGCTATTTTTACCACTTTGTATTTGGTAATATAAGCGAACTCGCTATTTTTACCACTTTGTATTTGGTAATATAATTCTACTTTATAAACAATTAAAAAAAACCCAATAAAGAATATATAAAAACATAAAAAAGTATAGATTTTTAGTCTATACTTTTTGGGTATCCAGCGACTGCTTCCTAAATTTGGAAGGTGTGCAGCCCTTTGCTGCTATGAATTTGTTGATAAAGTAATCTGTATTCTTATAGCCCACATCCTCTGCAATCTTATAAATCTTGTCATCTGTCCGGACCAGTAACTGCGCAGCCTGTTCAATACGATAATTATTCAGATAATCCTTAAAAGACTGATTATATTTTTTGCGGAATACCTGTCCCAGATAGGCATTGTTAATAAAGTACTTCTGCCCGAGATCCCGCAATGTCAGGTTTTCCGCGAAATGATCCTTTACCTCCTGCTCAATCAAGGCAAGCACACCTCTTGACACATTCTTCCTAAGCTGTGCCAGATATTCTGCGTACTCACACGCAAACCTCGCCAAATGCACCTTGCTCCCCCGCATCAGCCCATCCTCAAAAGAACTCTCACTGATCAGATGCAGGATTTCCTCCTGATTGACACAGTCATCCTGCTCTGTGGCGACATGAATCAACTGAAACAGTAAATAATTGATATTGAGGTTTACCGTTTCCCCCATCGCTCCCATTTTACGCAGTTCCTCATACAGCCTGTCCACCGCCTCATGAATACGCACCTTATCATTCTGTTCTATACAGGAAATCAGATTGTCAAGTTCTGCCTTGCACAAGAGGATGCCTCCGCTATTTACCTGGATCTCTTCCTCATAGAAATAAATACTCTTTCGGTCATGAAACGCCTGCAGGGAATTGAGCATGCAGGCCGTACCATAAGATTTTGATATGGATGCGATATCTACAACCTTCTTACCTACCAGCATCACAATCTTGCTCTTTAACGCTAAGCTCAGGTAATTCAACAGTTTTTCCAGATATTCCCTCTCAGAACAGCCATTTTTTGCCGCCATGTAATCGCAATAAATCAGACCGACATCATAGATATCTTCTTCGGAGGAGACATCAAGAATGCAGTGCTCCTCATCCTCCTTTAGAAATTCCCGGCAGCTCTGGTAAAGCTTTCTCTGCCGGGAACGCATCTCCATATCTTCCACATCCTCCGGATTCAAGGCATCCGCCAGCTGTATATCAATATAACGCACTCCACTGGAAAGATACATGTGCTTAAAGACGTATTCCAGATTAATATCATCATACTTGCCGAGCAATAGGGAGATTACATTTCTTGCAAGATATGCCCGTTCCATCTGCTTTTTGTCCTCCTGCTGCTGAATCTCCGTCGCCGACATGTTGGCGGCTTTTCTGATAATCTCCGTCAAAACTTCTCTCTCAACAGGTTTGAGTACGTAATCCATACAGGAATAATGTATCGCCTGCTGTGCATAGGCAAATTCACTGTAACCGCTGAGTATGACAAAATATGCATCCGACACCTGCTCCCTGCGTATAGTCTCGAGAAGTTCCAGACCTGTCATCTCCGGCATCTTGATATCTGCTATAATCAGATCAACCTTGTTTGTCTTCAGATACGTCAATGCTTCCATGCCATTTTGCGCCGTTGCAACAATTTCACACCCCTCCTCCTCCCAGTCCAGAAGCAGGGAAAGCCCTTGTACAATAAACGGTTCATCGTCAACAAGCAGTACCTTTAACATGTTCACCAAACCTTTCCAAATCATTCCGGAGCATATGGTATCCGAATCTGTACCATCGTCCCAACGCCCCTTTCGCTTTCCAGTGCAAATTTCACCTGATTGTCCGTCACCATTTTCAGGCGCAGACACGCATTGATGATTCCCACTCTTCCTTTCTCTTTCAGACGGTCAATACTTGCATCCCTCATTAGATCAAGAAGCCGTTGATGTTCATTCTCCTCCATACCATTACCAGTATCTTCCACCTCTATACACAACTCTTCCTTTTCGATATAGATGCGCACAAAAATCCACCCTTGTGTTGTTTTGTTCTCAATCCCATGGATACAGGCATTCTCCACAAAAGTTACCACTGAGAGTTTGGGAATCTCAATGCCGAGGCACTTCTTTTCCACATCGAGATCATATGACAGCCTGTCTCCGAACCGATATTTCTGCAGACCAAGATACGCCTCCACAAACTCCATCTCTCTGCCAATTTCTACAGTATCTGTCGCCCATTCCACATTCTGCCGCTCCATAATTGCAAGCTTCTCCACCATCTTGGCAATCTCGAGTTCATTTCGAAGGACACAGTGCATCCGTATGGTTTCAAGTGCATTAAAGAGAAAATGAGGATCAATCTGGCTGTGGAGCGCCAAAAGCTCCGCACTCTGCCTCGCGATATCCATCTCCTGCTGCTTAATGCGGTCCTTGTAGACAGTCTGTATCAGATCATTGGTCCGCTCCGCCATCCTGTTATAATTCTGCATGAGTCTGCCGATCTCATCACTGCCGCTAATCTCATCAATCCGACTGAGCTCCTCATCCTCTACTTTGTCAAACACCTGGCTTAACTGCTCGATTCTCACTGTAAGAGAACGGTTCAGCTCTTTCATAAGTCTCCAGGGAAGGATTGCATTTGTGAGTATCAGCAATGCGATCAACGGCATATTAGCCCAGAGCTCTTTAACCACATCTGTCTCCGGTTCCAGAATATAAATCTGCATCTCACTGCCGTATAAACTCATCTCCTTACTCACACCGATTTTATGTTCCATAGTAAACTGATCAAAATTCTGGTTGACGCTGCTATGACCATCATTTGCCAGCAGTACCCTGTCCCCCTGGCAGACATATACCGGAAACTCATATCCCAGCTTTACAAGCCCCCGTACCATATTACTGTAATCAAGTTCTATTTTAAGAAATTTCTCACACTTGTTCCCACTGAAAAAATCAAGTTTTTTTAAAAATAAAACCTTTCGTTTCGCCTCAACTGCCGGACTCTTTTCATTATCATAATAAAAATACAGCATCGTATCCCGTCCCGACTCCTCAAAGGTCCGATACCAGTCCGCATTCTCTATGGCAGACAATTGGGAAAATTCGCTTCCGTTTACAATCGTGGGATTGTCCGCATACATTGTAATGATCGAGTTATCCATCCCGGCGCCTCCTTTGAACAGCGTCGTTTTCACGAAATCCTGATATGCCTCAACATACGCGAGAGGCCCTGCATACTCACAATTCAGATATCGCTCAATATACTCATTCATATAAATCTGTTTTGCTGTAGCAGCAGCATACTCGATACTGTTCGTCAGACTGTACTGTATGGCACTGGCCTCATTCTCCATGGCATGCTGTTGTTTTGTGTGCTGATTATTTAACACAATATATAGAACAACACTGTCCGTGACCACCAAAGGCAGCAGCACACAACATACATATAACATGGTCAGCTTTCTGCTGAGCGCAATATTATTCATATACTGATGAAACTTATATATCATTTTCTGTCTTCGATCACCCATATTGTCTCTTTGTGCTGTATTCAAGAAAATACTACCTCTTTTCTATCCCCCTTGGGTTTTCATAATTCGCCGTAATATCGAAACAAGCTGAAAATTATTAAAAAGATATAAAGTACTGGCAAAGTAAATACCAAAAAAGAAGGTCTCTCTATGGATAGTTTACACACCATGAACTTGGAGCGCAATAGCCCACTTAAAATGAATATAGATTTTGTAGGCTGCACTGTGTGCAGCCTACAAAGCATGTACTCTGGAATGACAATTACATATGCAAGACATTTAGCACTCTGCAGAAAAAACACCGGAACCTCCAAAGGGAACAATCGGCAAATCTGACAGCCTTTAACTGCTATCAACGGATTATTAAATAATCCACATATGCATCCCAAAGTCCGTCATCATCCGTAACCTTTAATTCAACTGTCTGGCTGCCTGTCCCGTGGTAAACATTACTGATTGTATATTCAGCAGGATATTCATCCCCAAAGTAAAATGTCCCTTTATATTCTCCGCCAATAAATAAATCTACTTTTGCCATATTTGAATTATTGGAACATCCTCTTAAAGTAAAATCATGATTATTGTATGCGAAATACTGTGTATAAAAACAGGCATCGCCATTGGCATACAATCCCACTCCATCAAACGGCGTGTTTATTATTCCTGTATAATCCCCTGTGAGTACCATATTCTCACATTGTATTGTTTCTTCAAAACTTACGTTTTCTTCAATACTAATAGTGTTTTCATATACATCTGCCCAGCCATTACTCTGATATCCTTCAACATTCAGGGCTGTTTCATACATTTTTCCCATTGGCATTCCCAAATTTTCCCATGCCTTAAAATGTTCAGTTACAGAAATGATACCGCTGGTTCTTGGTGATGTACGGACACTCCAATATTGCTTAAACGTGGTGTCTCCCCAAATAGACGGCTGATCTACACGTATTGTTTCATATACATCATATGTTCCGCCGTCAACTGTAATAATTCCTTTGGATTCTGCTCCGGGTGGACGCCATGTCCCCCAGCTTTCTACTATATAATATTCTACAAGTGGTTCTGTACACCATCCGTAAGCACATAAATAGGCGTTGCCGTCAGGCTGGAAATTGCATCCATAATCAATTGCTATATTACCAATCTGTTGATATGTCTTAGTATTATCAAACTTTATGCCCTTTCGGAACAATGCATTTCCAATATTGCTCCACTGACAACTGAATGTTCCTCCCCCGTTCAAGGTCATACTGGTTTCGCCATAATCTTTCCATAATTCGTAATTATAACCATCCTGTGTTCCGATCTCATTGTCATAAATTGTCTGTGCTGCCTGCACTTTTACAGTTGGCAGTATAAGCTGTGCACACAACATGAGAGATAACAGTATTCCTTTCAGTCTTTTTTTCAAATGTCATTCTCCTTTCTACATTTTCCTGCTATGATTCCACGAAATGTTTTTGCTTGTTATTCGTTACAGTATATTATTTTGATTTATCACCGCTTTCCTGATATAATCCTTTCCCTTTACACAGTCACCACTACTGGCAGAGTCCGCTTCTGTTTTTTCTTTTTCCTTTTCTTATCCTTTTGCCATATAAAGTAATGCATATATTACCTTTTATAGATATATATTCTTATTCTATATAAGGAATCCTATTATTAAAACCCACTAAACTATATACCATATCCCCCTTTTTTATTATTTTTTTGTTATGTTATTCTACATTTCAGAATTATCTCCTTTTAATCCTAGTACAACGAATATTAAGTAACCGGCACCTTGACTTGCCTGATTGTTCATCTGCGGCGTTGTCGTCAATCGCCACCGCTACGACTCATTCCTCCGCCTTGCATACGAAACAATCATTCTGCGTCAATGTACCAGAAACTTAATTTTCGTTGTACTAGAAATGTTGCTGCCGATACAAGAAAACTCATATTTTTATAAATGTATGTTTTACCCACCTGGATTCCTCTGGTCCAAGATATGCATCTTTTATCTTGCTGTTCTCATGAAAAATCCTGATTCGCTCTAATACAACACCAGCATCCATAGCTCCGATCGAAAGCTCCTGCACCCCCTTTTTGAAGGGAAGAACCACACTGCTTGTCCTAATCTGATTCAAAACTCCCACCGCCCATCTCGCATCACTGCTGTCGCCGCCTCTGAAATCCGACGGGATTATTTCCAATGGAACACGCTCACCATTATGGTTATCCAGCATTAGGCGGACACTATGATTATAACCAGCTGCATTAGTCGGCGCAGTGAGTATTTCCACTCTGTAATCTCCTGTTTCTCCTATAAAAAATCTGTATGTCAGTTCAGGCTTATCTGCATCCTCTGCAAATGCCGCCGTGCTCGGAAATACCTTTACACCTGCACTATATTTTCCATACCCATCTATAATAGTAAACGCGCCATCCTTTCGATCCTTTTTCTCTGCAAAATGCTCTGCTCCCATTACAATTCCGTCCTTAGACGGCAGGAATGTCATATTCGGCAATCCATGAATCTCCTGATTTCTAGCTAATATGTGCACAATAACACACGTTTCGTCATCCTCAATCAACAGCTCTGCTGACTCCGTTTTTTCTGTCAGCTTTTTCTTAATACATCTTATGGAAATTTCCTCCTGAACAGCCACATTCCCTTCTGTTGACGACAGCGTTATCCAGCCTGGCACTATGCCATTCAATGCCGAAATATGGTAATGCAGCGTTCCTATCCCGTCATTTGCAATCTCAAGTATGACCTCATCTGAGCCTGCATACATAAAATCTTCTATTTCAATTACCACAGGTTTCCCATAGTTTTTACAAGCGTACTCCCCTGAATCGTTCCTTGATACAGACATACGTGGTTTATGCACTGGTTCTACACTGCATATCAATGGATAATGGTATCCATCTTCATTCCACTTTGTAAAACCTATATGCTGCGCCAGCTGCATTCCGCTCCATTTTCCGTTTTTGAACTCTGCAAATTCTTCTGCAAGTTCCCTGTCCCTACGAATACACTCTCTTGTCAAATCTCCAAAATTATCAGCAATGCGTCTTCCCTGTTTTGCATAATGCGTATTTTTTCCTGAAAACAGATGCATTTTCAGCAAATTCATACTTGCCATTGCAGCAAAATGAACCATACTATAATAAGCCGTCCTCTCCGTTTCCGACAGCTTTTCCAAGATACCTGCAGATATCATCTCGACCTTTTTTGCCCTCTCGAGCATTTTGTCCGTTTCACCATAATTACATGGATGATAGATTCCTTCATGTAATGATTCTGGTCTGCGCAAATTATTTATATCTATATACTCCGTAAATACATATGCGATATCCTTTTGCAATTCTGCCGAAGCATCAGGAAAGCTTTTTCTTACCCATTCCGCAGTATATTCCGAATAACTTTCTTTGTTACTATATCCCCACTTATCATAGTCATATGCCAGCTCCATAAAATAAGTAAGCGGAACTTCATGGAGTTTTAAATCCCCTGCGTTCACAATCCATGCATCATGTATACCATACTCATATGCCATACACATCTGCTCCCATATCTTAGATAAGGGTGTCGAATCAACCCACTCGTATGATACTGGTTCACCATGATAATCAAGGTGGTAATACATTCCCCATCCCCCGTTACGGTTTCTGATCTCTTCTCTGGGCAGGGTGCGCATATGTCCAAAATTATCCTCACAGAGCATACAAATGACACCATCCAGTTCGTGCCAATCTTTTAATCCTTTTATTACCTCATTTCCATAAAAATATTGTTCAACTTCTTTATATAATGCTAACAGCAGAGGCTTATTCCCATGAATCTGTTCTGCAATAAGCCTCTTCTGCTTCTTTATGATATCTTTTAGAAGATTGATGTTTTCTTCTATTGTTGCTTTTTCGCCCAACATGGAAGTATCGCGTTCTCCACGCATCCCTATGGTTATAATATTTTCATACTTCCCGCTTCTTTTCAGTCCATCCTCCCAATATTTTAAGAGTCCTTTCTCATTCGTATAAAAATTCCATTCACTTCCATATTCAGAATCGTTTCCCTTAACTTTGTCCCATTCCTCGCTGGCTCTAAGGCAAGGCTCATGGTGCGAATATCCTATAATGATACCATACAAATCAGCAAGCTCTTCGTTAGCATTTCCTGGTCCATCCAGCGGAAACGAAGCACTCCACATGGCAGGCCAGAGATAATTACCTTTCATACGAAGAAGAAATTCAAAAATATTCTTGTATACTTT
>CAMWLV010000010.1 GCA_947175175.1 uncultured Lachnospiraceae bacterium | reverse complement strand
ATGGTGCGAAACAGGCGGTTCACAATTCTAATTTCTGACCGGATGGAGTACTAGGGTTCATGCAGTTTATTGTTTTGTGCTACTATTGTCAAACAAATTTGGTATAACAAATAGGTTTACTGTTGTCAACCTGTTTACGAAACGTTTGGATTACAAACTTGTCATTGGGATAAAAACAGAGTATACTGAATAAAAACACCATATCCAACAAAATCATTATAGATTCACATTGGTAGGAGATGATCACATATGAAAATCAGGGAAATGCTGGAGACTCTTCAATTTAACAAGATATTGGACAAAGGTGAAAGGAAGCATCAACAGTTGTTTACACAATGGGGTGAGCGCATCGCGCAGGAGCAGACTGAGATTGTGCTGACAGAATATCCAAGACCGCAGATGGCTAGGAAAAATTATACGATCTTAAACGGTATCTGGAAGTACGCGATTACAGGCGATGACGAGAGACCTGTGCTGTGGGACGGCGATATCCGGGTGCCATTCTCCCCAGAGACATTTCTTTCCGGTGTGCAGCGCCAGCTAAAGCCAGACGAGTACCTATGGTATGAGCGCAGGATTGAGGTTGACAGGCATCCAGAAGGAAGGCGGCTGCTCTTAAATTTTGGTGCCTGTGACGAACGGTGCCGCGTCTATGTCAACGATTCACTGGCGGGAACGCATGCAGGAGGTTATCAGGCATTCTCCATAGATATTACTACATACATACAGACTGGAAAGAACACATTGCGCCTCTGTGTGCAGGATAAGAGTGATACATCTTACCATGGGAGAGGTAAGCAGATGCTTAAAAATGGCGGTATGTTCTACACTGCGCAGAGTGGTTTATGGCAGACTGTATGGTGCGAGTGGGTGCCGGAGATCTATATTCAGGAGCTGCGCATCACACCGGATTACGACGATGACTGTGTTGCCATTGAAATAGCTTCCAATAAGATGATTTCTGAAAAAGTGCCTGCAGACAATACGATACCAGATAAAGTGCCATGCAAAATCCTGTTATTTGACAAAAACCGGCTGGCAGATGAGAAAAAGGTCACTGTCTCACCAAAGGAAAAAGCGATTATAAAGATGAAGATCGCGGACAAGAAAAGTTGGACGCCGGAAAATCCTTTTTTGTATGAGCTTAGGATCGTCTATGGGGATGACATGGTGGAGAGTTATTTTGGCATGCGTTGTTTTTCCGCAGAGCCGGACAAGGACGGAACTCCCAGACTTTGCCTGAATCACAAACCATATTATCAGAAAGGAATTCTCGACCAGGGCTATTATCCTGAGAGTCTGCTGACACCGGTGAGTGACGAGGCAATGATCTTCGATATCGAGACAGCTAAGGCAAAGGGTTATAACATGATACGGAAGCACTGCAAAATAGAGCCAATGCGCTGGTACTATCATTGCGACAGACTTGGAATGCTTGTATGGCAGGACATGATTAACGGCGGAACGACTTACAATCTGGTAAAAACGTGCTATATCCCGACAGTGCTGTTTCCGCTCAGGCATAAGCGCGACAATGACTATGGATACACGTCAAGGGCGGACAAAAACGGCAGGGAGGAATGGAAGAAGGAGTGTGTCGAGACAATAAACCAGCTTTACAACTGTACTTCAATCTGTATGTGGGTGCTCTTTAATGAAGGCTGGGGACAGTTTGATGCGAAGGAGAACACAGACATGGTGCGCGGAATCGACTGCACACGCATGATCGATGCCCACAGCGGATGGTTTGACCAGGATGCAGGCGATGTGAAGAGTGAGCATATTTATTTCTTTGAGCTGATTGCAAAGAAGGGCAAAAAGCCATATGTGATATCAGAGTTTGGTGGAATATCCTTTGCAGTGGAAGGGCACACTTATTCCGATCAGTATTTCGGATATGGAAGCCATAGCGATAGAGAAGCGCTGAGAGACGCGTACAATGCCTTTGATAAAAGGCTTGAACAGCTGAAGAAGGAAGGCTTGTGTGCATCAGTTTACACACAGCTTACGGACATTGAGGAGGAGATCAACGGCATTATGACATATGACCGGAGGGTTTTGAAACTGTGAAGAAAACGGAAAACACAGCAAATTTTGACATACGACTGACCGATTTTGAGACAGTAAAAACGTTAAAAACAATTGCAATCATTGAGGATGATGTGCATATCGGGGATATCATCGAGGAAAGCCTTCACAGGGAAGGGTATCAGACCTGCCGAGCGTATTCCGGTACGGAGGCACAGTATTTGCTGGCAGATGATAAGGTAGGTAAAAAGCCGGATCTGATCCTGCTGGACTTGATGCTGCCCGGCATGACAGGGGAGGAGCTTTTATCCCGGATACAGGATATCCCGGTTATCGTGATCAGCGCAAAAGTGGGGGTAGATGACAAGGTGGATGCGCTGTTGGGTGGGGCAGCCGACTACATTATAAAACCGTTTGCAATCCGGGAACTGCTTGCGCGCATCACAGTGCAGCTCAGAAAGAGGGAAAAGACGGTCAATGCGCTGGAAAGGCAGGACGGACAAAATCAGAGAGAGCTGACCGCAGGGGAACTGAAACTTGACCTTGTGATGCATGTGGTTAGTGCAGGTGACGATTCCGTCCGGCTGACAAGGACGGAATTTGCCATTTTAAGGCTGCTGATGCAGAATGTCGGACAGGTTTTCTCGAAGTCTGCAATTCTAGATCATATCAGCGGAGACACGCCGGACTGCACCGACAGTTCTTTAAAGCAGCATATCAGCAATCTCAGGAAAAAGCTTCAGGATATAGGAAAAAGTGACTGCATTGAGGCAGTCTGGGGGATTGGGTTCAGGTTTTCCATTTAAAATCTTTACGAAATCTTTACTGTTTTCTTTACCAGTTTCTAGAATTTGGTGTTTTATGATGCTAAGGAACTGTTAATAAATAACTCATGACAATGACTTGTCACAAGTTATTTCTGAACAGTTCCTTGGGAACTGTAGGAAATTAAGAAAGGTGGAAAAAGGAATGGATTACTGTCTGGCAACGAATGCACTCAGCAAGTACTATAAGGACTTTAAAGCTTTGAACAGCCTGTCCATGCATGTGCCCAAAGGTGCGATCTATGGTTTTGTGGGAAAAAATGGGGCAGGCAAGACGACGCTGATACGTTTGATCTGTGGTCTGCAGCTGCCGACATCAGGAGAGTTTACCCTGTACGGCGTGGGAAATACGGACAAAAGGATTGACAGATGCCGCCGCAGAATGGGTGCTGTGGTGGAAACGCCGTCGGTGTACATGGATACGACAGCAAGAGAAAATATCAAAGAGCAGTACCGCGTGCTGGGTATGCCCTCTTTTGACGGGGTTGACGAGCTGCTTGCGTTTGTGGGACTGGAAAATACAGGAAAAAAGAAGGTGCGGAACTTTTCGCTTGGCATGCGCCAGCGGCTTGGGATTGCGATTGCGCTATGCGGCGAGCCCGATTTTCTGATGCTTGATGAGCCAATCAACGGTCTGGACCCGCAGGGAATCATAGAGATGCGGGAGCTGATTCTCAGATTGAACCGAGAAAAGCAGATCACAGTGCTCATATCGAGCCATATTCTCGATGAATTGTCGCGGCTTGCCTCGTATTATGGTTTTATCGACAAAGGCAGCATGGTGAAGGAGATC
Organism: uncultured Lachnospiraceae bacterium; assembly: GCA_947175175.1. Lineage (GTDB taxonomy): Bacteria > Bacillota > Clostridia > Lachnospirales > Lachnospiraceae > COE1. The sequence goes on along the minus strand of CAMWLV010000010.1, from coordinate 42,156 downwards.
AGTGCCGCCGAGCTGGAGGCGGAATGCAGAAAGTGCACGCGGGTGACTGTAAACGACACAAAACTCCTGTGTATGGTACTTGATAAGATTGGGTTGGAGTACAAGGTGGTGTCTGCAACAGAAGCGGACATCTATGGAGCAGTCAAGGCGGCGGATTTAGTCCATGCGCTTGATGAGGCGGGCTGTGAGACGATGTCCATGCACGAGAAGAATGAGAGCCTTGAAACCTATTACATGAATCTGGTAGGGGGTGGGGCAGATGCGTAATCTATTGTCGGCAAACTTTGCAAGGCTTTGGCGCAGCAGGCTTTTCTGGTTCATGGAAGCGGGTGTGTTTGCATGGGGCGTTTTGGCTTATTATTTGTTGAAGGTAAATACCCGAAATGGATATCCGTTCTTGAATGGGAATTCTTACTTTTTTAATGAAATGACCTTTATCGGAGTCACTACTGCATGTTTTAGCGGATTTTTCATAGGGACTGAGTACAGTGACGGGGCGATGCGCAATAAGCTCAGCGTGGGGCACAGCAGAATGAAGGTGTATCTGGCAAATCTGGTTACAATATTATGTGCCGGGTTTGCGCAGTTTGCAGCCTATACGCTGGCAGCAGTGACAGCGGGGACAATGCTGGTGGGAGACATGGTGTGGAACAGGCTGTACAGACCAGCGGAGACCGTTGCGATTTCTTTTTTGTCAATCTGTACGAGTGCTGCGATTGCCGTGTGGATCTCAATGGTGGTGATTGATAAATCGAAGGCAGTTTTGATCAATGTGATGCTTTCCATACTGTTATTGGCAGCAGGAGCATCGGCACTCAAAGGTCTGATGCAGCCGGAAATGACACAGCGGATATACATTTCCAGCATAGGGGAATACAAGTATGCCTACGAGGACAGCTTTTCGGATGAGGAGGATTGGGTGATCGAGGAAGTGCCAAATCCAAAATATCTGGTCGGAATGGAGCGGAAAGTATATGAATATGTTTCGGCAGTATTGCCCACTTCGCAGGCGCTCTCCTGTGCGTTGAACGAGGATGACAATGATTTCAACCGGTTTTCGGGACTGCAGATATTTGGTACGCTGGCGGCAGTAGTATTGATATCGGGCAGCGGGATACTGATATTTCGGAAAAAGGATTTGAAATAAGAGGAGGAGAGTGATGGTTCCATGGGTTCTGGTCTGCGTCGCAGGGGCGGTTGTCATTGTGGTGCTGGCGGTAAAGATATTTTTTCTGTACCGGGATTTGGAGGAGATCGGGGGACAGTTTGAGGAGCGTCTGAGAGAGAATACCAACAATCGAATCTATGTTCCTGGGAATGACAGGCATATCAAAGCGTTTGCAGAGCGCATGAACAGGGAATTGGGCGTTCTGTATGACAGTCGGCGCAAGTACCAGAATGGTGACAGGGAACTCAAGGAGGCTGTCACGAATATTTCGCATGATCTGCGCACACCGCTCACGGCAATCTATGGTTATCTGGAACTGCTGGATGCGGAGCTGGAGTCAGGAACGGGCAGCTGTTGCACCAGTGATGATCAGGACACAAAATTCGAGATACAAAACAAATCTGTGATGCAAGATGTTCATACAGCAGTACACAATGAGTTGAACGTATGGCGTTTGACGCATTATCTTGCACAGATACGCAACCGGACAGATGCGATGTGTGCACTTACAGAAGAGCTGTTTCGATATTCCATCATTCTGTCCACATCTCAGGAAAATGTAACAAATCAGAAAACGATGGTTGACAACAGAGCGGATTCCGCTCAGGAAAAAGTGGTATTAAATCATTTTCTTGCTGACTGTCTGTTGTCCTATTATAACATATTCAGGAAAAATCAGATTGAGCCGGAAGTCAGAATTGCGGAGGAGGAAGTGGTGCGGTTTCTGGACACAGGAGCGCTAAAGCGGATATTTTGCAATATATTGGACAATGCTGTCAAGTATAGTAAGCCTGTACCATGCAGCGGCGGCATGCATTCAGAACAGGCTGCTCTGTCCATCGAATTGCTTTCAGACGGCACTATTACGTTTCGCAACAGTGCGCAAAATCTGGACTGGGTGTCTGTCGAACGCCTTTTTGACCGTTTCTATACCGTAGAGACTGGGAGAAATTCCACCGGGCTCGGACTTTCGATTGCAAAACTTCTGACAGAGCGCATGGGAGGGAGCATCTCGGCAGCATACACAGACGGAATGCTGGAGATTGCGGTGAAACTGTAAAAAGGGCTGCCGCACGTTGATTAGTGCGGCAGCCTCCCTATTTGGTGTATAATTATACAGTCTTTAAATCAAATCCAAAATAGTTCACTGCATTATTATAAGAAATTCCCTTTACAATCTCTTCAAGAATCTCCATATCCTCAGGGAATTCTCCGTCCTCTACCCAGTTTCCGACTAAATTGCACATAATCCTTCTGAAATACTCGTGTCTGGTGTAGGAGAGGAAGCTTCTGGAGTCTGTCAGCATGCCGACAAAGCCGGAGAGGTTTCCAAGGTTTGCAAGAGAGATCATCTGATCCTGCATACCGGTCTTGTGATCGTTGAACCACCATGCACTGCCCTGCTGGATCTTAGCACATGCAGTGGAATCTTGGAAGCAGCCAAGGATCGTGCCGATTGCCTGGTTGTCATTCGGGTTCAGGCTGTAGATTATCGTCTTTGGAAGCTCGTCTGTCTTGATGAGTGCGTTCAGGAAGTCAGCAAGTTCCGCGGAAGGAGCATAATTGTTGATACAGTCATATCCGGTGTCAGGACCTAACTGGTCATAGCGCAGTGTATTATTGTCTCTCTTACAGCCATAGTGAAGCTGCATTACCCAATTTAATCTGTGGTACTGCTTTCCAACGAAGAGCATAAATGCAGTCTTGTACTGAAGTTCCTCCTGTCTTGTGACAGCCGCGCCGCTCTTTCTCTTGGCAAAGATCGCTTCGATTTCGTCATCGGAAGCAGGCTGGTACATTACATATTCCAGTGCATGGTCAGACACAGAACAGCCCATGGAAGCGAAGAAGTCAAGCCTGTTCAGCAGTGCGTTCTTCAGATCTGCGAATGTGTTGATGGCAACACCGCTTACGTCAGCGAGTTTTGCGAGATAGTCAAAATAGTCAGGCTTCTCGATATTCATCGCTTTGTCAGGTCTCCATGCGGGGAGTACCTGTACATCAAAGGTATCGTCAGCCGCAATCTGCTTGTGGTATTCAAGCGAATCAATTGGATCGTCTGTTGTGCAGATCAGTGTGACATTTGAGGTTTTGATCAGGCCGCGCACGCTCATACTGTCATCCTTGAGCTTCTCGTTGCAGAGGTTCCATACTTCCTCAGCAGTTTTCTTGTTGAGGACGCCTGTGTAACCGAAATACCGCTGCAGCTCGAGGTGCGTCCAGTGGAAGAGCGGATTGCCGATCGCCTTGCCCACACACTTAGCCCATTTGAAGAATTTTTCCTTGTCCGATGCATCACCTGTGATGAATTTCTCGTCTACACCGCAGGAGCGCATAAAGCGCCATTTGTAGTGGTCGCCCCCAAGCCATACCTGCGTGATGTTGTCAAACTTGCGGTTGTTTGCGATCTCAGCTGGATTGATGTGGCAGTGGTAGTCGAGCACAGGTGTCTTCTCTGCATAGTTGTGAAAAAGGTCGCTCGCCGTCTTGGTCTGGAGCAAAAAGTCCTTATCCATAAAAGATTTCATGTTGATTCCTCCATTTTTATTTATAATATATTATTAAAGAGTTGTGCCTCTTTTAATCAGTTCGCCCGAGAAGATGACTTTCTGGGGCATTTCTTTATTGTTGAGTATGCCGATCAGCGTTTTTACGATATGATGACACAGGGTTTCGAGACGGTTGTCGACACTGGTCAGCTCCGGTTCACAGCAGGTGCTGAGTATGGAGTTGTTATAGCCGACAATGGACAGCTCATCTGGCATGGACAATCCTTTTTTGTGCGCAAACTTGACGGCACCGATGGCAAGATTATCGTCCGCAGCAACAACAGCCTTATATCTGAGGGAACTGTCAAGATCTGTCAGAAAGTCTGCGATTGCCGGAAGATTGGCGTGGTTACCCGGAAAATACTGCATGTACTCCATGCGGAGCGGGAGTCCCTTCTGGGTGAGTGCGCTCTGGTATCCGGATAGCTTTCTCAGGGCAGAGAAAGACTTTGAGTTATATAGATAAAGAATATCCTCGATGCCTGTCTCAATAATATAGGAAGTAGCCTGCATGGTCGACTTAAAGTCGTCACAGAGGCTGCAGTACACATTTTCACAGTCAAAGTCCGCATTTAACAAAAGGATTGGGATTTCACCCGCAGCTTCTCGGATATAGTCATTCTCGGAGTCGTTGTCTGCAACAAAATTGGAGCCCACGAGAATCACACTGTCAACCTTTTTGTTGACGAGAAGATTCAGGTATTTCTGTTTGTCCTCAAGTTTGTAGCCCGTACAGCAGAGGATACAGTTGTAGTTGTTCTCCCTCAATTCCTGCTCGATATAGTATATGGCATTGGCAAGATATAAGTCGGAAGAGTCGGCACACAGAATGCCAATCGTATTCATTGAGTTTAAGCCAAGTCCTCTTGCAAAAGCGTTCGGCGTGTAATCGCATGCCTCGATCACTGCCAGAACCTTTTGGCGTGTCTGGGCACTGACGTTGTCGGAACCGTTTAACACGCGCGATACAGTTGCTATGGATACACCGGCTTTCTCGGAAACATCGTATATTGTCATGAGAGTATCCACCTTTCCCTGAATGAAGTAATAAATTTAAATGTAACAAACTATGAAAGCGCTACCATATATTTATCTAATTATATTATGAAAATAACTGAAAATCAAGTGAAAGTGGGAATATTTTATTGACTATTTAACAGTGCTGCGATAAAATGTAAGTACTTACAGTACATTAATATAAATTTGAAACACATTATAAATAATCTTAAAAGGAAGGTAAATGAATCATGGAATTGAGAACAGCTGCTTCACCAAAGGACGTAAAGTACTACACGACAGAGAGACTCAGAGAGGAGTTTCTGATCGATGATCTGTTCAAGACTGGCGAGATCAAACTCGTGTACAGCCACATTGACCGCATCATCACAGGTTCGGCAGTGCCGGTAGAGCCGATCGCGCTGACTGCCGGGGACGAACTCCGTGCAGAGTTCTTCTGCCAGAGACGTGAGCTTGGCGTTATCAATATCGGACCGGCAGGTATCATTACGATCGACGGCAAAAAATACGAAGTGGGACATAAGGAAGGCATGTACATCGGCATGGGCTCCAAGGATATCACGTTTGAGTCCGTCGATGCGAATAACCCGGCAAAATTTTACTTAAACAGTGCACCTGCACACAAGACCTATCCGACCAAGCTGATCAAACCGCAAGGCGAGGCATCGGACGACGTTGTGATCATCAAGGACGAGAACAAGGTGGAGCTTGGCTGCCTTGAGGACGCAAACCACAGGGTGATCAACAAGTACATTCTTCCCGGACAGGTTGAGAGCTGCCAGCTCGTCATGGGCATGACGGCACTGAGGCCGGGAAGTGTATGGAATACGATGCCATGCCACACACATGACAGACGTATGGAGGTTTATCTATATTTCGACATGCCTGAGGATGCATTTGTGATGCATTACATGGGTGAGCCACAGGAGACAAGACATATTGTCATGAGGAATGAACAAGCTGTGATCTCGCCGAGCTGGTCGATCCACTCGGGAAGCGGCAGCCGCGCATATACCTTTATATGGGGTATGGTGGGAGAAAATCAGGACTTTGACGACATGGACGGAGTGCGCATGCAGGATTTGATGTAGTGATCCAAGGGCTCTCTGACAATAATTGATATTGCCAGAGAGCCCTTTTGTATGTGTCATTTTATAGGTTATTTTGATAAAAAACATATTTTTAAGGGATAAAACTTTTACAAAAATCAAGAGCAGATAGTGCACTTTTGTAGTAAAAATGTGTAAAATTTTTTGGGGCGTTGCGTCATTTTGTAAAATCATGTAAAATCAATGTATATACGCATTTTTTGCTTTCGAAATTCATAGAGAGATGACAGGGGTTAATTTATGGATTTTAAATGCTGCATGAATGGTCAGGTAGAATGAAGTAAAGGGAGGATTGTTAATTATGGTATACATCGGTTCGGGGCTAGAGAGAAAATATTATCCGCCTACAGATGAGGTGGCCGGTTTTCCGATCCGGCCTGGAAAGTTTTTGGAAAACGGTGCAATCAGAGTAGATGAGGGAGTGAATTTTACGATTCATTCCAATGGAGCAAAATCCTGCAGCCTCTGTCTTTTTCATGTAGGGGAACATGAGCCTTATGCGATCTTGCCGTTTCCGGAATCCTGTCGCATGGGCGGCACATATTCCATGGTGGTATATGGCCTGAAACCCAGGGAGTTTGAGTATGCATACCAGTTTGATGGGGAGTACAATGTCAGCAAGGGGCTGTTGTTTGACAAGACAAAATACATTCTGGACCCTTATGCAAAGTCTGTTGCAGGTCAGGAAATCTGGGGTGAGGAAAGACCGATCTCCGAACGTATGTACAAGGCGAGAGTGGTGGACAGTGGTTATGACTGGGGAAATTTCAAGAATACCAGCTTAGAGCCAAAAGACATGATCATCTATGAAATGCATGTGAGAGGATTCACACAGGATCAGTCTTCGGGGGTAGAGCACAGGGGAACCTATGAGGGGATTCGGGAGAAGATACCATACCTTCTGGAGCTGGGCGTCAATGCAGTGGAGCTGATGCCGGTCTTCGAGTTTGACGAGATGGAAGATGTGCGGGTTGTGGACGGCGAGAAGCTGCTCAATTACTGGGGTTACAGCCCAGTGTGCTTTTTTTCTCCCAATATTTCCTACGCTTCGGACACGCGGCCGGGCAAGGCGAGCAATGAGTTTAGGAGTCTGATTCATGAGCTGAATGCGAATGGCATAGAGGTCATTCTTGATGTTGTGTTTAACCATACAGCAGAAGGCAATGAGCTGGGGCCGTGTTTTTCCTTCAAGGGAATTGACAATAACATTTATTATATGCTGACTCCCGATGGAACGTATTACAATTTCAGCGGGTGTGGCAATGTTATGAACTGTAATCACCCGATTGTGCAGCAGTTTATCCTAGAATGTCTGCGTTATTGGGTTGTGTCTTACAGAGTGGACGGCTTCCGTTTTGACCTTGCCTCCATCATGGGACGAAATGAGGACGGTTCCCCGATGAGCAAGCCGCCGCTTCTGCAGAGTCTTGCGTTTGATCCAGTGCTTGGAAGTGTGAAGCTGATCGCTGAGGCGTGGGATGCCGGCGGACTTTATCAGGTGGGAAGTTTCCCTTCATGGAACCGCTGGGCAGAGTGGAATGGAAGATACCGCGATGATATGCGATGCTTCCTGAAAGGCGATTATGGTATGGCACAGGCTGCGATCAACCGGATCACAGGTTCTCTTGATCTCTATGGGAAGGAGAACCGCGGAGAGAACGCCACGGTCAATTTCTTAAACTGCCACGACGGTTTTACGCTGTACGATATGTACGCATACAATCATAAGCACAATGAGAAAAACGGCTGGAACAATACGGACGGGGCGAACGACAATAATAGCTGGAACTGCGGCGTGGAGGGTGACACAGATGATCCGGAAGTGCTGACATTGCGAAACCGTCTGCGTAAAAATGCATTTGCGATACTGATGTGCAGCAGGGGGTCTGCGATGTTCCTCGCAGGAGACGAATTCTGCAACACGCAGTTTGGCAACAACAACGCATACTGTCAGGACAATATCATATCATGGCTTGACTGGAACCGCAAAGAAGAGTATAATGAGATGTTTGAATTCTGCAAGTTCATGATCAGCCTGCGCAAGAAACACCCAATATTGAGAGGACGTTCCGGACCAAGCGGCTGCGGTTTCCCAGAGGTTTCCATACATAATAAGACAGCATGGAACAGCAACTGTGGACCGGATACGCGCACGATCGGCATTATGTTTGCCGGGCGTACAGAGGGCAACCGCGAGGACGATATCATCTATATCGGTATCAATGCGTTCTGGGAGAAGGCGGAGGTACAGCTTCCCTACCTTCCGCTTGGCAGAAAATGGCGCGTTATCATGAACACAGAGTTTGAGCATACAGCAGATACGGATTATCATGAGTTGACAAAATGGATAACAAGTGATACGTTTGTCATGTATCCAAGGTCGGTTGTGATTGCAATTGTTGATAAGTATTAGATTAAGGATAGGAGATGGAAAAGATGGCAAGAGTGTTAATCGTGGATGATGCATCTTTTATGAGGATGACGATCAAGAAGATGATCGAACCAGAGGGGTATACAGTTGCAGGTGAGGCAGGAAACGGTGTGGAGGCTGTGCAGAAATATATGGAGCTTCAGCCAGACGTTGTTATGCTTGACATTACCATGCCGGAAATGAATGGTGTAGATGCATTGAAGCGCATGAAAGAGTATGATCCAAATGCAAGAGTCATCATCTGTTCCGCGATGGGGCAGCAGGCAATGGTGGCGCAGGCAATTCAGAACGGTGCGAAAGATTTCATCGTAAAGCCCTTTGAGAAGGACAGATTGATTGCTGCGCTGAAAAGGGTTTTGGGATAAAATAATAAAAATTGGAAAAATTAAAAATAACGGTAGACAAACCGTTATTTTTATTGTATTATAAAGAAAACGTTTTCTGGAAAACGTTTTCTTAGCAAAATCCTTGCAACAAAGATTCTAAAATTAAAAACAGAGTGGCAAAAGAAGGTGATGTATGAATTGGTTTCCATAAGGGATGTGGCAAAGCAGGCAGGTGTGGCGATCTCGACAGTCTCAAAGGTGTTGAACCATTATCCAAATGTAAGTGATGAGACAAAGGAAAAGGTAAATGCGGCGATTGCAGAACTTGGATTTGTGCCCAATACCATTGCCTCAGCGTTATCCTCCAAGAAGACTGGGAGGGTTGCACTGGTGCTCGACGCAAACAGACATGCACAGACAGTAGACGAGATTCCGATGCAGTATATTATCGGGGCGATCAACAAAGCAAAAGAGAAGGGCATGGATATCATTACTGTGTTTTTTACCATGATTGCCGAGATGAACGTAGAGGAGATGACCCGGTATTTTCAGTCACAGGGCATAGAAGGTCTGGTCATATGTGACATTTCCAAGGAGGACATCACATTAAGGCAGCTGGTGGAGAGCAGTAAGTTTAAGAGTGTGCTGATCGATGCTCCAGGAGTCAGTGAAAACACATCAAGTATCCACATTGACAATACAAAGGCGCAGTACGAAGTTGCAAAGAAATTTTTGGAGGGAAAAACTTACAAAAAAATCTTATATCTATCTGGAAAGAAAAATGGATATGTGTCAGAAGAGCGCTTGAATGGAATGAACAGACTAGCGGATGAGCTGGGATTGAAGGTTCTGGTCAGGACAGGAAATTTCAGTGAGCTTGAGGCGAGAAAGCTGACAATGCAGTACGCGGGAAGCAAGGACGCGATCATTTGTGCATCAGACCTGATGGCGATCGGTGCGATGAAAGCGTTGATCGATATGGATATCTACAGACCAGTGTGTGGATTCGACGGAGTGAGCCTGATGGGATACGCGGGAAAACAGATGCACACAGTGAGACAGGATTTTCAGAAAATAGCAGCCAGTGCAGTGGAAGAGCTCTCGCGGTTGATGGAAGGCGGGAGCGGACAGGATATCGTGGTGCCCCACAAATTGATTCGCATTAAATATCTGGATGTGATTTCATAAAAATGTTAAGAACTTAAAAGTTACACAACAATATAATAATGAAAACGATTTATTGACATCAATTCGTTAAGAAACGATCAATGTATCATGAAAATGCTGCATATCGCAGCGGAAAAGGAGTAAACATATGAACGTAAAAGCAAATTTGGAAGCAGTAGCACAGAAAATGTATGGAAAGGGAATCAAGGAACTCGATGACAGCCAGCTTTATTTCGCGATTCTCAACATGACAAAGGACATGATGAATGGAAAAGGCGTGATCAAGGGAAGTAAGAAGATTTATTATATCTCTGCTGAGTTCCTGATTGGAAAACTGTTGTCAAACAACCTGATCAACCTTGGCATCTATGAGGAGCTCAACACGGCGCTCAAGGAGGAGGGCAAGGAGCTTAGCCGCATCGAGGAGGTAGAGCCAGAACCATCACTTGGGAATGGTGGTCTTGGAAGACTTGCGGCATGTTTCCTGGATTCCATTGCAAGCCTTGGGCTTCCTGGAGACGGTATCGGTCTGAATTATCATTTTGGACTGTTCAAACAGGTTTTTAAAGACAGACAGCAGACAGCGGAGAAAAATGACTGGATTGAGGAGCAGTCATGGCTTACCAAGACAGATATTTCTTTCCCCGTATACTTCGGAAAGAAGAAAGTAATGTCCAGACTGTACGATATCGACGTGATCGGATATGAGCAGGGCATGAACAAGCTTCATTTGTTTGATATCGAGACGATCGATGAGAGCATTGTGAAAGATGGCATTGATTTTGACAAGGCAGATATCGACAAGAATCTTACATTGTTCTTATATCCTGACGATTCTGACGAGGCAGGTCACCAGCTCCGCATTTACCAGCAGTATTTCATGGTATGCAACGGTGCACAGCTGATCTTGAAAGAGATGAAGGACAACGGCTATGATCTTCACAAGATGTATGATCATGCAGTGATTCAGATCAACGACACACACCCAACAATGGTTATTCCTGAGTTGATCCGTATCCTCACAGAGGACGAAGGATTTGACATGGACGAGGCGATTGATGTTGTGAGTAAGACCTGTGCATACACAAACCACACAATTCTTGCGGAAGCGCTTGAGAAGTGGCCTGTAAAGTACCTGCAGAAGGTCGTTCCACAGCTGATGCCAATCATCTGGGAGTTAGACAAGAGAGCTTCCATTAAGTATAAAGATCCCAGTGTGCAGATTATTGACGACAACATGCGTGTGCACATGGCTCATATTGATATCCACTATGGTTTCTCTGTAAATGGTGTTGCTGCGATACATACGGAGATTCTGAAAAATACAGAGTTGAACAATTTCTACAAGATCTATCCTGAGAAGTTTAACAACAAGACAAATGGTATTACCTTCAGAAGATGGCTTTTGTCCTGCAACAGAGAGCTTGCGGCATGCATTACCAAGACAATCGGAGCCAGCTACAAGAAGGATGCAGCAGAGCTTGAGAAGTTGATGGATCATTTGGATGATGCAGCACTCTTAAAAGAAATTAAGGCGATCAAGAAGACCAAGAAGGAAGAACTTGCAGTATATCTCAAGGAGAACGAGGGACAGGACATCAATCCAGAATCAATCTTTGATATCCAGGTTAAGAGACTGCATGAGTATAAGCGTCAGCAGATGAATGCGCTCTATATTATTCACAAATATCTGGAGATTAAGGGCGGCAGGAAGCCTTCCACACCAATTACATTTATTTTTGGTGCTAAGGCAGCGCCGGCATACATTATCGCACAGGATATCATTCACTTACTGTTGTGCCTGGAGGAGATAGTAAACAATGATCCTGATGTCAAGGATTACATGAAGGTTGTGATGGTTGAGAACTACAATGTAAGCTATGCAGAGAAGCTCATACCGGCATGTGATATCTCTGAGCAGATTTCACTGGCATCAAAGGAGGCAAGCGGTACAGGCAACATGAAGTTTATGTTAAACGGTGCTGTGACACTTGGAACAAGTGACGGTGCAAACGTTGAAATTCATGAGCTTGTGGGTGATGACAACATCTATATCTTCGGAGAGAAATCAGAGCAGGTAATTGAGCACTATGCGAAGGCTGACTATGTGGCAAGGAGTTTTTATGACAAGAGCAGTGTGATCAGGGAGGCAGTTGACTTTATCACAAGCAGCGAAGTGGTGAAAGTCGGCAATGAGGAGCGCCTGCACAGATTGAAGAATGAGCTTATCAACAAAGACTGGTTTATGACACTCTTAGATCTTGAGGACTATATCGCTACAAAGGATAAGATGTTCGAGGACTACAAGGATGAGGCAAAGTGGGAGAAGATGATGCTTGTAAATATCGCAAAGGCAGGTTTCTTCTCATCAGACAGAACGATTGAGGAGTACAACAGGGACATCTGGAAGCTGAACTAAGGAATCGTAAAGAAATAACATGATAGTATGGCGCAGAATAAATTCGTGCAGGCAAGGCGGAAGAGGGAGTCGTAGCGGGCTACGGCGACTGATGACAACGCAGACTGTGCGGATTTAGGCAAGTCAGACTATCAGGTTATTTCTTGAAGATTCCTAATATAATAGAGTGATGAACTGCACCCCCAGACGGATTAGCCGCTCTGGGGGTTTTCATAATGGAATGATTGTGTTAAACTGATAAGGAATTGTTTAAAGGAGGCAGGATATTTATGGCGGGAAGTCTAAGAGAGGAATATGCTGTTGAAAAGCAGAACCTGCAAAAGCTCCTGACAGGTGCAAGAATGGTAGAGTTCTGTTACGGTGAAATATTCAGTCTTTTCTTTGAACAGGGTTTTTGCTGTGAGAGAAACCAACAGTATTATAATATTAGAATACCTATGGCATTGCGCATTGATGCGCCGTGCTGGTTTGGGAAGAAAGAGGAATGGATGGCAAAAGCAGAAACATTTGGAAATGGGGGAGAGAGCGCAGATTGTCTGCTGGCTTGTGAGTTGGCAAGGCTGCGGTATCAGAACCTGATCGATGTGGAAAAAGTGGATTTTATGGAGGATCACATGGAAATTACATTTCTGGAAGGGAATACTTTGTCCATACCATACGAGTCCGAGTCTGATTGCGAGTGGTATCTGGAGGAAGTCGGTCAGAAAAAAGAATCGGAACGAATGGTAATAAGCTGTTCTGGCAGGGAACTGTTCCAGAACAATATTGAGAAAGCTGGGCTGGGGAGCTTTTTGCAGAAATATTTTGTATAGCGGGACATGGTTAACATAATATGGAAAGATGATGAAAGCGAAATAGGAGGATAAATGAAAGATGAGAAATGATGACAAAACAGATGAGCGCAAGTGGTGGAAGCATGCGGTGATCTATCAGATCTATCCACGCAGCTTTGCGGACAGCAACGGGGACGGTATAGGAGATCTGCAGGGAATCATCGAAAAGCTGGACTATTTGGAAACGCTAGGGATCGATGCGATCTGGCTTTCCCCAGTGTGCAAGTCTCCACAGGATGATAATGGGTATGATATCTCAGACTATCGGGATATCGATCCGATGTTTGGTACTCTGGCGGACATGGAGGGGCTGATCAGGGAAGCGGAAAAACATCATATCCGCATCATTATGGATCTGGTGCTGAATCACTCTTCGGATGAGCATTACTGGTTTCAGGAGGCAAAAAAGAGCAGGGAAAATTCATATCATGACTATTATGTCTGGCGGGATGGTGTGGAGGGAGCGTATCCCAATGACATGCGGGCAGCATTCGGAGGTTCCGCGTGGGAATGGGTTCCAGAGGTGCAGCAGTACTATTTCCATCAATTTTCTACAAAACAGCCGGATTTAAACTGGGAAAATCCTAAACTGCGCCAGGAAATTTACGACATGATCAACTGGTGGATTGAAAAAGGTGTGGGAGGTTTTCGCCTGGACGTGATCGACCAGATTGCAAAAGAGCCAGATCAGAAGATCACGAACAACGGACCGCGGCTTCACGAATATCTGAGGGAACTGAGTAAGGAGACGTTTCAGAAGGCAGATCTGGTCACGGTTGGAGAAGCGTGGGGCGCCACGACAGAGCTTGCAAAGCTGTACAGTAATCCAGATAACAGCGAATTGTCCATGGTATTCCAGTTTGAGCATATATGTTTGGATCAGATCGAAGGAAAAGAGAAATGGGATCTGGCACCGCTGCCTTTTATGAAACTGAAAGAAGTGTTCAGGCGCTGGCAGATGGAACTATATGGAAAAGGTTGGAACAGTCTGTTCTGGAACAATCATGACCTGCCAAGGATTGTCTCTCGCTGGGGAAATGATGGGCAGTATCGGGTGGAGTCGGCAAAAATGCTGGCAATCCTTTTGCATGGGCTGCAGGGGACACCATATATTTATCAGGGTGAAGAGCTCGGAATGACGAATGTGCAGTACGAAATCGAGGATTACCGCGATATCGAGACGCTGAATCTATATCAGGAACGGTTGGAAAAGGGCTATTCCAAAGAGGAGATTATGCGTTCTATCTATGCGAAGAGCCGCGATAACGCAAGGACGCCGATGCAGTGGAATGACGGCGAAAATGCAGGATTTACCAAAGGAACGCCTTGGCTGAAGATTAATCCAAACTACAAGGAGATTCATGCTGAGGGACAGATTGGAGACGAGAATTCCATTTTTTCCTGCTATCAAAAGCTGATTTGGCTGCGCAAGGAGTATCCTGTATTTGTGGACGGTGATTTCCGGATGCTGCTGGAGAATGACGAAAATGTATTTGCTTATACCAGAACAAATACGGATTCCAGACTTCTCGTTATCTGCAATTTTTATGACACGACTGTCAGTTATTCATTGGAGGAGGACGTTTCTGATATGGAACTGCTGGTTAGCAATTATCAAGACGCAGACCAGACAGGGGTATTGCGTCCTTATGAAGCGAGAATGTATTGGAAGCAAAAGGATCGTGAATGAAATAGATCAAACAGAATGACTGGCGTTTACAAAGTGAGGGCAGATAATAGAAAGGGTATGAAAATGAAGGAGTATTACCGGATACAAACAGCACCTGTGTGCAGAAAGGAAAATATCATAAAGGGTTCCTGTTACCGCATCAGTGTATTAACTGCGGGACTGATCAGACTGGAATATTCAGAGAAAGGCATCTTTGAGGACAGACCAACGCAGGTTGTGTGGAACAGAGATTTGGGCGTGTGTGATTATCAGGTGTCAGATACAGAGGATTTTTTGGAGATAATTACGGACAGGATTCATCTTCGTTATGATAAAAAGCGTTTTTGTCCAAAGGGTCTTTTTATAAAAGTTGAGGGCGGATTTGTGCCGGAAGAAATTATATGGCACTATGGAGACAACACAAAAACAAATGACAAGGGTGAACTGAGAGGAACGACAAGGACGCTCGACGGCGTGGATGGTGCGACCGCGCTTGAAGATGGTCTGGTTTCCTTAAAAGGTTATGCCGTAATGGACGACAGCAATTCTTTGGTTATCAGAAAAGATGGGTGGATTGAGAAGCGCAGGGAGCAGGAGGAGGACTTGTATTTCTGGGGATATGGGACGGATTATCTTGCGTGTATACAGGATTTTTACCGGTTATGCGGGACAACTCCCATGGTTCCAAGATATGCGCTTGGGAACTGGTGGAGCAGATACCACAAATATACGGAAGAAAGCTATCGGGAACTGATGGAACGCTTTGCTCTGGAGAAGATTCCTTTTGCTGTGGCAGTCATTGATATGGACTGGCATCTGGTGGATGTGGAGAAAGAGTACGGAAGCGGCTGGACAGGGTATACATGGAACCGTGAACTGTTTCCTGATCCAGCGGGTTTTCTGAAATGGCTCCATGAGCGGAACCTTCATGTTACCCTGAATGTGCATCCGGCGGACGGAGTGCGGGCTTATGAAGAGATGTATGAAGACATGGGTAAGGCATTGGGAATGGACGATGTGGACAGGGAGAACAAGCAGCCGATTGCTTTTGACGTATCGGACGAGAAATTTATGGAAGCTTATTTTACTGTTCTGCATCACCCTCAGGAGGAAGCGGGAGTTGACTTTTGGTGGATTGACTGGCAGCAGGGAACAGAATCAAAGGTGGAAGGGCTTGATCCACTGTGGATGCTGAATCACTATCATTTTCTGGACAATGGGCGTGACGGAAAGCGGTCTATGACGTTTTCGAGATACGCAGGACCAGGAAGCCACCGCTATCCGATCGGTTTCTCAGGAGATACAATTGTGACGTGGAAGTCTCTTGATTTTCAGCCTTATTTCACAGCGTCGGCAACTAATATCGGCTATGGCATGTGGAGTCATGATATTGGCGGACATATGCAGGGGATGAAAGACGATGAGCTGAGCGGAAGATGGGTGCAGTTTGGCGTCTTTTCCCCGATTATGCGCCTGCACTCGACGAACAGCCGCTTTAATTCCAAGGAACCATGGAGATACAGACCAGAAATACGCGCTGTGATGGAGGACTTTTTAAGGTTGCGCCACAGAATGATTCCCTATCTGTACACGATGAATTATAGACAGTATGCGGAGGGAATCCCTATGATTCTGCCCATGTATTACGCTTATCCCAAGATGTGCGAAGCTTATCAGGTACCGAATCAGTATCTGTTTGGCAGTGAGTTGATGGTGGCGGCAGTCACAACGCCCTGTATAAAGGATTTACGAATGGCAAAGGTGGATGCGTGGATTCCAGAAGGAGAGTGGTACGATATCTTTACAGGTATGTGTTATCATGGCGGCAGGAAAATGAGTATGTATCGAGACCTCACTTCTATTCCGGTGCTGGCAAAGGCTGGTGCAGTCATCCCATTTCAAGATGACTATATGGAAAGTGCAGATGAGAATCCCAGACAGCTCCACATCTATGTATATGTGGGAGCTGACGGCGCATTTACTTTGTATGAGGACGATAACAGTACGAACGATTATCAGCGGGAAAGATGTGTCAGGACATGTTATCGCTGGCAGGAAGAAGAGGGGTGTTTTCGCATGGGCAGTGCGGAAGGGGAGACGTCGCTGATTCCTACAGAAAGGGATTATATCATTACATTTTGCGGAATAGAGGACGCACAGGCTGTGGGAAAAGTGGTGTCAGATGGCAGAGAGACGGAATTTGTCGTAGAGAAGCGAGTGAGTGAAAAAGAGAATAGAAATCATATGTTCTGTGTTGTCATGAAAAATGTCCCTGTGAATGAAGATGTAATCCTGTATCTGAAAGAGCGGGTACACACTGGAAACAACGTGGCTGACAGATGTTTCCAGATTTTGGACCGCGCAGAAATTGAATACGACCTGAAAGAAAGAGTATTTGATGTAATTGAGGCAGAGGGTGTGGATTTGTTGGAGCAGCTGCGGGCGATGGAGTTAGATCGTGATTTATACAGTGCACTGTCGGAGGTGATTACAGCCTGAGAGAAAAGGACAAGTGTGAAAGAAGGTCACTTTCAAACGATTGATTGGTATGCGTGCTGAAGCACGCAGGGGGTGGTATAAAAATGAAAAATCAAGGGGGAATTGATATGCGGACAATACATGCCGGAGTCATCAGACCAATTCGCGTGGGCGGTCTGCTGCTGCCGTCAAATGTGTTGATGGCGCCTCTTGCGGGATATACCTGTTACCCGTTTCGGATGTTGGCATATGAGCTTGGAGCGGGATTGTGTTTTACAGAGATGTGCAGTGCAAACGCACTGAAGTACGAGGACAGGGCCACAAACCGCCTCCTGTTGACGACAAAGGACGAGCCTGTCAAAGCAGTCCAGCTTCTCGGCGGCAATCCAGCAGTGATGGAGCGCATGGCAAAAAGCGCGCTTTTGAAGGATTTTGATATTATTGACATCAATATGGGCTGCCCAGTTCCGAATGTGTTCAAGAGCGGTGAGGGAAGTGCGCTGATGCAGGATTTCAAGAGGGCTGCGGCAATCATACGGGGCTGTAAGCGAAGCGGAAAGGTTGTGACGGTGAAATGCCGTGTCGGGATTCGGGAAGATGACCTGTTTGCCGCGGAGTTTGCCAGAATGTGTGAGGACTCGGGTGCGGACATGGTCACGATTCATGGCAGGAGCCGGAGCATGATGTATGAGGGAGAACCACATAGGGAAGAAATTGCCCATGCAAAGGCGGCGGTGTCGATTCCGGTTATTGCAAACGGTGGGATTTTCTCTGCGGAGGACGCCATGAGGATGATGGAGTGTACAGGGGCGGACGGGATTATGGTTGCGCGTTATGGATTGGAGAATCCTTTTATATTCCGTGAACTGACTGGTAAGCCTTGTGGGAAGACGGCACTTCAGATTTTGACAGAGCAGTTGGAACTGACAACGCGGCATTATGAGGAAACATTTACATTAAGCTATATGAAAAAACTTGCCTCTTATATGATGAAGAAGCGAAAAGGGACAAAGCGGTACAAGGAAAGGCTGTTTGGGAGCGGAAGTCTGGAGGAGCTGCGGGAAGTGATCGCGCTGATTTTTGCAGACAAGTTTGAAAGAAGGTCACTTTCAAACTATTGATTGGTATGCGTGCCAGAGCACGCAAGGGGTGTAAAAGTGGAATATTATCAGATTGAAAATGGAGTGTTGATACGTTATACAGGGCGGGAGGAAGTGCTGCAGGTTCCAGAGGGAATCCATACGATTGGAGAGGGAGCGTTTAAGGGCTGTGTCTCCCTGAAAAAAGTGGTGCTGCCATCTGGTTTGGACTGCATTATGGGAGATGCTTTTAAGGGCTGCCGGAAGTTGGAGGAGGTTGTGATTCCAGACGGGGTATCCTATATCGGGCGCTATGCATTTCACCGCTGCCATGCGCTGCAACAGGCAATTCTGCCGCCCTCTGTCAAAGAGCTGGGGGAATGCGCCTTTTTGTATTGTGACAGTCTGCAAGAGGTGCAGATACCGGGCGTAAAATGGCTTGGCATGGAGGCGCTGGCAAATGGGATATCGCTTGAAAAGCTTGTGATTTCCCAAGAGTTGGATGAGCGCTGTATCTGTGATGTTTTTACTGGGTGTGGACGGGTGAGGGAGATTGGTTATGCCGATGGAGAATCCTTCTGTATACCAAATGTAGTGGAAGTTGCCGCAGGGGAATTCGAGGTGCCTCATCTGATCAGACTGGTTGTGAACGATATCGTTCTGCGTATGATGGAGCTGGAGGGAAAAAGCCTCGTCCGTTTTCGGGTAAATATCAAGCATATGGAAGTGCCGGAGGGGATCGAAGTCCTCGCCAAAAGCAGTTTTTATGATATGCGGGGTATTGTGGACATCAAGCTTCCCCAATCGTTAAAGCGCATTGAAAGCCGCGCTTTCCGCAACTGCATCGGTTTGGAGCAGGTGACGTTTGGCGGAAGTGAGGTTCAGATTGACGAAGATGCTTTTCGCAACTGTACTTCCTTGAAGTCCGTTCGGACTTGTGACGAGGCAGAGTACACGTTTCAGGGGTTGAATGACATTTACAGGACAGAAACGGATAACGCTGCGTCCATGGAGAAGGTTTTGGTGGCAGCAGCTACAGTTCCGGAATTGGTTCGTGTGATACACAGACAGGTGTTGGGGAATTTCAGAACCAGCGGAACGATATTATTACAGTACTTAGGGGCGGAGTCCAGGGTAGTCATTCCAGAGGGCATTACCAGGATTGCTGAGGAAGCATTTGCAGGTATAGAGACCATTGACAAAGTAATTCTGCCCGAGAGTCTGCGCGAGATTGGTGCGGAGGCGTTCCGGGGGTGTCTGCTGATGCAGACCATTGCGCTGCCGAAAGGGCTTTGCAGGATTGGTGCGGGGGCGTTTTCGGACTGTGTGAAACTGCTGCGGATTGAGATTCCGGAACAGATTGATATTTTGGAAGATCGGATATTTCGTCATTGCCGCGCGCTGCAGGAGATTCATCTGCCAGAAGGACTGCAAAGGATTGGGGAGAGCGCTTTTTATGGATGTTCTGGATTGAAAAAGCTTCAGCTGCCGGAAAGCCTTGTTTTCATAGGAAAGATGGCGTTCTACCGCAGTGGTCTGCGGGAAGTGCGGATTCCGGCAGGGACGGAAGTGGTGGAGAGTCTGGCATTTGCCAGGAGCAATCTGCAGAGGGCATGGATATCTGGCGGCGGGCGAGAGACAGGAATGCATTATGGTATTGACGTGTTCGGAGGCTGTGTCAAGTTAAAGACACTGGTGCTCGAGGAGAGCGTGTGCCATATTCCTGACAAGTTTGCATATGGCTGTGCAGCGCTGGAGCGCGTTGTGCTGCCAAAAACATTGGAATCTGTGGGGAGGCACGCGCTGGAAGGGACTGCTTTTTTAGAAGAGTGGAGACAGCATGCGGCACAAAAGGAAGATGAGATTTTCTGGGACGGACAGCAGCTTGAAGGGGAAGTATGGATTCCCAAGTGCATGCGGATTGTGGCAGGCGGTGCTTTTTATGGGAATACGAAGATTACAGAAGTGCATCTGCCGGAGCAGGTGCAGTCAATCGGTGCAGCGGCATTTAAGGGCTGCAAGGCGCTTCGACGGGTGTGGATGCCGTCGGGGATCACGCGTATGGAAGCAGAGGTGTTTTCAGGCTGTGTAGAGTTAGAAGAGGTGTCGCTGAAACAGGGATTGGAGGAAATTGGGGAACGCGCTTTTTATCAATGTGGGAAGCTGCGTGAAATTGGTCTTGAACAGGTGGAAGAGCTTGGCAGGGAGGCATTGTCTGGGTGTACTGCACTTATTCCAAGTGCGGTGAATCCGTCGCTGCGAGCAGGGGAGAATGCTTTTGCGAATACTATGCTGGGTGAACGGTTGGAGAAGGGGCTTCATATTGTAGGGAACATAGTGGTTTCTGGAACTTTCTGTATGGGCGAGATGATCTTGCCGGCGGGCATATGGGGGATTGCGCCCTATGCGTTTGCAGGAAACCGCGCTGTCAATAAGGTTATATTTCCTCAAAGTGTTCAGTGGATTGGTGAGGGTGCATTCTTTGGGTGCAGTAGTCTTGAAAAGGTTGTATTGCACAAAGAGCAACATGAGTCCTCTGAGGAGCAGTGTGAATCGGAAAGATTATACAGGATAGAAGCACATGCTTTTGAGAAATGTATTTTCCTAAAAGAAATAAATTGCTCTGCCAGCGAAATAGGAGAAGCGGCTTTTGCAGGGTGCATCGCGCTTGTCAGTGCACAACTTGCGCAGGTTGAGATACTCGAAAAGCGTCTTTTTGCGGGCTGCGTCAGCATGGAGATTTGTCTGTGCGAAAATGCTAAAGAAGTGCGGGAATTTTGTTTTAGTGGTTGCAAGAGACTGCGGGAATTTGATTTCGCTGTTATAAATCAAATCGGAGAATACGCTTTTGAAGGCTGTGAAGGCATAAAATATGCAGAATTTCAGGACGGAGCATGTTTGCTGGCTCACGGATTGGAGGACTGCAGTGGTTTGGAAAGGATTTGTCTGTCTGGGAAGCAGGGTGAGATTCAGTTAAAGGAATATGCGTTCTCCGGCTGCACATCACTGCGGCGGATTCTGTATCTGGAAAAAGAATGGGTGTTTGGCAGTTATGCAGATATTATTGCAGAAGATATCCCGGAGATGGTACGGCTTCTGTTTCACAGTGCTTTTAGCTGTTTTACAGTTGAACAGGAGGAGAATCTGGTCAGATACCGGGGAGCGGCGAGTGTAGTGCGGATTCCGTCAGGCATTCGAAGGATTGCGGCAGAGGTATTCCGCGATGCGATGATGCTGGAGCAGGTGGAGATTCCAGAGAGCGTAACATATATCGGTGCGAGGGCATTTCACGGAACAGCCTGGATGGCGGACAGACGAAGAGAATCGCCTATGGTAGCGGTGCGCGATATGCTGTTGGACGGTTCTGGCTGTACGGGGGACGTGACAGTTCCGGCGGATATCCGACTTGTGTGCGGATGGGCGTTTGCAAATGGTCTGGACATTGAATGCATTCGTTTTGCAGGCGCAGAGGAAGAGTTTAAGTATGATAATAAAATAGGACAATCTGAAAATAGGCAGCACAGACATGTGCAGCACAAATATGTGCAGGTAGAAGAGTACGCTTTTCGAAATTGTATTAATTTACGTGAACTCGTTTTGCAGGATGGTACTGTTGTGAAGTTTACAGGGCTGGCAGATCGAGAGAGGGAACTGCCGCCACTGGCAAAGCAGGCGGTGATGGACAGTTTGAATTGTTTTAAGACTGACGAGCAGGGTGTACTTATGGAATGCACCGGAAATATTTCCAGACTCCGACTTGCCTACGGCATCACGGAGATCGGAGAGGGCGCATTTCAGGACGGGAATCTGCTGACGATGATTACATTTCCAGAGACTGTGAAAAAGATTGGAAAGCGTGCTTTTGCAGGCTGCAAATGGCTGCGGGAGGTCAGGCATGCAGACGGTGTGGAGTGTATTGGGGCACATGCGTTTTCCGGCTGTGGAGCCCTGCGCTGTGTGGAATTGTCAGGGAGTCTCCGGCAAATCGGCGCAAGGGCTTTTGAAAACTGTACTTCATTGGAAGAGATACGAATACCCGAAGGCGTGGAAGAGATACCAGAGAGGGCGTTTTACCGCTGTCACAGCCTGCGGAACATACAACTTCCGTCTACAATAAAAATGATTGGCAAAGAGGCGTTTGCGTTTTGTGAGGGCGCTCTTGCAATCCAGGTGCCAGAGGGCGTGCAGATTGGGGAGAGGGCATTCTTTCATCACAAAAGTGTATGAAAAAATAGAATCAGCGGTCAGGCAGGAAAGAACATTACTGGTTTGACAGGACGAAAGGCAGGCGTAAATAAATGTATTACCGAGAGTTAGGAGACACAGGACTGAAGGTATCGGAAATAAGTTTCGGCACAATCCCTGTACTACAGGGAAGTATTCCCGTTCTGCCAGACTATTTTAACCTGGACGAAAAAGAGGCGCTTGCAGTGATGGAACATGCATACCAGCTGGGCTGTAATCTATATGATACTGCAATTGTACCAGAATACGGAGATGCGGAAATAAAACTTGGAAAATTTGCGGAACTTGTAGGAAGGGATAACATTATTATCTCGGACAAGGCGCGCTTTTTTGGCGGCAGTGAAATGTATCAGGCAGTGGAAGTTTCCTGTGAAAATCTTGGGACAACGCCGGACATATACTTTGTCCATCAGGTTGACGCGGATCATGAGGAGGAAGTGTTTGGCAGGGGTGGTGCACTGGACGCGCTTGCAGAGCTCAAAGCTGAGGGAAAGATTCGGCATGCGGGGGTTGCTACGCACTATTATGATATTCTGCTGCGAGGGGCGCAGGATGACCGGGTAGATGTGCTGCAAGGCAGTGGGAATCTGTTGGAGAGGGGGATGCTGGATCGTGTCAGGGAAGAGACACTCTTTCGCAAAAAGGGTTTTCTTGTGAATAAAGTGTACGCCGCAGGACTTCTTCCGGCGCGTTTTCCAGTGCGGACGCTGATTGACTTTGTGCTGTCCTATCCTGTGTCCAGCGCCTTGATTGGACTTGGGACGAAAGAGCAGGTAGATGCAGCTATAGTGCGGAATGCAAAAGAGCAGGAGACAGCGATTCCCTCTTTTGAGGAGATGTTCTCTGTGCTGGAAAAGGAGTACATTCCGATTCCCTGCGACAGATGTCAGCGATGCGTGTGTCCTTATGGAACAGAAATTCATACCTTGTTTCGCCAGTATCAGTATTTTCATCTGGGAAAGGATTACTGGGCTTTAAAAAAGCTTGGTTTGGGGATTGCCGAGAGTGCGAGGCACTGTCAGGAGTGCGTGGAGATGTCCTGTATGGATGCATGTCCGAGGAAGATACGCATTGCACAGGAGATGCAGAAGGTGGAGCGGCTGGTTAGAGACTATCCTATTGGACGCAAGATAGGGGATTGACAAGAGGGAGGACATCGACAACTATAACCGACGGCGGAGGAAATGGGGCTGTTAGAGAAGTAGTGGATATAATAACGAACACGGCTGAGAGATTTTAAAAATCGCTCAGCCGTGTTTCGTTTATCTTCTTCCTTTACTCAATTGTATACGGTATGATAATTGACGGCTTGACAAAGGTCAGTTCATAAGATGCTTCCGGGTGTTCGGAACGGAACAGCAGCTGTAGTGCAAGTCGCTTGCCGAGCAGTTCAGTTGGAACGTTGGCAGTGATGATGCGCCCTGCAACGTTGGTATATTCACCCATGTTGTCAAAGCCGGTAAGTACAACAGGGTGTGGCAGTCGGTCTGAGTTATTGTCAAGATATGCCTGCACGAAATTGGCAACATAGTCACTGGCGCACACGAAAGCAGTTGGCCAGCTCTGTAGTTCGTCCAGAAAGGCATACAGTTTCTTGTCATAAGAAAAAATGTCAATGCGCCCTGTGAGACAGTACTCCGAACGGACGACAAGTTCGTGCTTGTTCATGCAGTCACAGTAGCCAAGATAGCGCTCCTTATTGGTGAATGCGTAGTCGATATCACCCAGAAAACCGATTTCCGTGTGTCCTTTCTGTATAAGCAGATCTGTAATTTTAGCTTCCGTGCGAAAGCCCTCGATCAGGATCAGGTCGCCGTTTAACTGACGGTCAGACAGGGATGGGATTGTGTCGAGGAATACTTTTGGAACGGGAAGATCGTTAACCATGTTCAGTATGTCCGAGTCATAGACATTCAGAACAACAACAGCGTCGACACTCCCGTTCTGGAGAATGGATGGCAGGCTGAAGTTCTTGGTGTAGACAGAAGGAACATAGGTGTACAGGAGGTTGACATTATAATTGGAAAGCTCCTGCGCCATGCGGTGGATAATGTTGGTCCAGAATAGTGCAGAGTCCGGCCTTGATACGATCAGGGAGATCGTGCGCTGTTCTTCCTGTGGCTGTTCCATTACCTGATAAGGGAGTTTGGCGTATCCAAGCTCCTTTGCCTTTTCAAAAATTAGTTCCCGCAGGGAGTCCGATACACCTGCCTGGTTGTTAAATGCCTTGCTGACGGTGACTCTGGATATATTGAGGGCATCTGCAATATCTTTCATAGTAACTTTTTCCATAAAACAGAATCTTCCTTTCCGGAAATGTTTCCATCTCATATTATAGAATTTTTGGTGTATACATTTGTAAATGTGTCGCAGGTATAGAATTTATAAGATAAGATGCTTTCTGCCAATAGTATAACATAGTTAGTCACAAAAAACAATAAGCTAGTTTACAAATGTTAATAAATAAAATCTAAAACAATCAATACATATATTCGAATATGTGAACATGTCATGTGTCTTCCGTAAAAAATTGAAAAATGGAATATTTTACATAATATGCCAGATAATGTTAATAATTGTAATCATGAAAATTGTATATAAGAGTAGTAGATAGCGGAAAATATAAGTGAAATTTGCTAAAGTATGTAATGATAAGTTGGATATAATGATGAAAATGCCAAAAGTTGTTGACATTATTATTTATAAATGTTAATCTGATGTTAACCTAAATATGAAAAGGAGGTAAATTATATGGGAAATCGCAAAACGACTGACGGAGGGGGAAGTAAATCCGGTAAGCCTTGGTGGAAGCGATGGTCACGTGACGATACGGAGTTGTTCCTCCTGTCACTGCCGACATTGTTGTGGTTTTTGACTTTTTCATACCTGCCGATGTTTGGCATTATCATTGCATTTAAGAACTACAGACTGCAGCCGGGTGGACATGGATTTATCTACAACCTGCTGCACAGTGAATGGGCGGGATTCGGCAATTTCAGCTATTTCTTCACATCCAACTCGTTCACGATGCTGCTGAGGAACACGATACTCTACAACATTGCATTTATCATTATCAGTGCAAGTGTTGCAGTGGGAGGGGCACTGATGTTGAGCAGCATGCGCAACAAAAGGGGTTCTAAGGTGTATCAGACTATGATGTTCCTGCCATACTTTATGTCATGGGTTGTTGTCAGTTACTTCGTGTACGCACTGCTGACACCGGAGAGGGGCTATATCAACGGAATCATCACCTCTCTTGGCGGAGAGCGGATCATGTGGTACCAGGAACCGAAATACTGGCCGTTTATCCTGATTTTCCTAAATACTTGGAAAGGTATGGGATACGGAATGGTGCTTTATCTGGCAAGTATCACGGGAATCGATCCGTCGCTCTACGAGGCCGCGGTTATGGATGGCGCCACCAAGAAACAGCAGGCAAAACATATCACGCTTCCGGCGATCAAACCAGTATTTATCATGATGCTGATTCTGGACTGTGGTAAGATTTTCAACTCAGATTTCGGTCTGTTCTATCAGGTAACCGGACGAATTCCGGCCTCATTGTATACAACCGTATCAACTTTTGATACATATATATACAATGCCATCCAGTCTACAGCGCCGATCGGGCAGACGGCAGCAGCGTCCTTCTTCCAGGCAATCTGCAGCTGTGGAACGATTCTGTTTGCAAACTGGGTTGTTAGCAAATTAGACAACGAAAACAGGATTATATAATTTAGGGGGTGTTCATGTGGCAAAAGAAGAAAGCGGTCAGTCATTGAATCAAATTAAAAAATCCACAAACATTGTGTTCAACATCGTGTTTTTGATTTTGGCAGTGATGTGTGTGATTCCGCTGTTGTTCGTATTTTCGATCTCCATTACGGATGAGGAGGCTCTCCGGGTAAGCGGATATCAGCTGATTCCGGCACAGCTTTCCGGTTCGGCTTACAAGTTTTTGTGGAATGAGCGCGGAATGATTCTGCGTGCGGCATTTATGTCCATTCTGGTAACCATTTTAGGTACGATTATCGCGATTGCTCTAGATACTTCTATGGGATATGTTGTTTCCAGAAGAAATTTCAGATTGAAAAAGCTGTATACATGGCTGATTTTCATACCAATGGTATTTAATGGCGGTATGCTGGCAAGCTATGTAGTAGTAAACAATATTTTAGGTCTGAGCAATACCATCTGGGCGTTGATACTGCCCCTTGCATGCTCGTCCTTCAGCGTAACCATCTGCCGTACCTTTTTTAGGACGACAGTGCCGGATTCCATCATAGAATCGGCAAAGATTGACGGTGCTGGTCAGTTTCGTATCTGGTCTCAGATCGTAATGCCGATTTCCAAGCCCGTCATCGCGACGATCGGTATGTTTGCAGCATTTGGATACTGGAATGACTGGTTCCAGGCTTCCCTGTACATTCAGGACAAGAACCTGCAGACATTGCAGTCCTTGCTGAACAATATACAGAAGAATATTGAGTATATCGCAAACAATCCATATGGCGGTTTGTCACTGCAGCAGTACAAGGCATCAATGCCTACAGAGAGTGTGCGAATGGCGATTGCGATCGTTATCATTGTTCCGATCGCGTGTACATATCCGTTTTTCCAGAAGTATTTCATTTCCGGCCTGACCATCGGTTCGGTGAAGGAATAAAAAACATTATTTTTAGAGACAAAGTAAGTAACTATCAA
Organism: uncultured Lachnospiraceae bacterium; assembly: GCA_947175175.1. Taxonomy (GTDB): domain Bacteria; phylum Bacillota; class Clostridia; order Lachnospirales; family Lachnospiraceae; genus COE1. The sequence goes on along the minus strand of CAMWLV010000010.1, from coordinate 14,962 downwards.
CAAAAAAGGAGGATCATTATGATGAAGGGAAAAAGATTATTAGCATCAGGTCTTGCAGCGGTGATGGCGATGGGTATGCTGACCGGCTGCGGCGGCGGTGGGGATACCAGCAATAGTGCAAACAGCGGAGACAATACGGCTGCTTCGTCGGGAAGCCAGAGCAGTGACAGCTCACAGTCTCAGAGTACCAGCAATGGAGAGATTGTGAATCTGAAGTGGGTGACGATCGGAAACGGTATGCCGAGCAATTACGATTCTTGGATTTCGTCTGTCAATGCATACATTGGAGAAAAGATTGGTGTGAACCTTGAGATGGAAGTCATTCCATGGGGTGACTGGGATAACCGCCGCAACATCATCGTCAGCACGAATGAACCATATGACATTATCTTTGGAAATGGTAATAACTATGTCGCGGATATTAACTTGGGCGCTTATGCAGACATTACGGATTTACTTGAGGCAAATATGCCAGGACTGTTGGATCTCATGCCGGATAAGTATTGGGATGGTGTCCGTGTAAAGGACAGGATTTATGGTGTGCCTACCTATAAGGACAGCTCTATCACCAACTATGCGATCTGGGACAAAGAGCTGGTTGATGAGTACAGTCTCGATATCAAGTCCCTGATCACGCTTGACTCTATGACAGAGACCTTTGAGACACTGAAAGCTGACAAGAATGACTATCCGGTATATGTGAAGAACGATGGTCTGTATTATATCTTTGATGTGTATGATCAGATTGGCGGCGGTACACAGATTCTCGGTGTGCGGTTTGACGATAAGGACGGAAGAGTATGCTTTACTCTGGAAGAGCAGGATATTATGGATCAGTTGAAGGTTATACATAGCTGGTATCAGAAGGGAATCATCAATCCGGATGCCGCTACACTGACAGAAGGACGTGTTTACAATATGTGGCGAGTTGCTCAGGGCTGGGAGTCTGCAGGTGTGACTTCATGGGGTCCTCAGATGGGCAAGGACGTTGTTGTGCAGCAGATTGAGAAGACGATTCTCTCCAATGAGACTGTTAGAGGTTCCCTCAACATGGTTTCCATCAACACAAAGTATCCGGATAAGTGCTTACAGCTTCTTGATATGGTAAACTGTGACACAAAGCTCCGTGATCTGTTCTACTATGGCGAGGAAGGCGTAAACTTTGAGTACACTGCTGATGGCAAAGTACACAAGATCAACAACGACTGGGCACTTGCAGGCTATACACAGGGATCTTTCTTTACAGTTACAACACTTGACACAGACGAGTTTAACCAGTGGGATGAGGTAAAGGCTTTGAACGAGGCAGCGGAATCTTCTGTAATGCTTGGTTTTACATTTGATACCAACTCTGTATCAGACCAGCTTGCAAACTGCCGCGAGATCTGGCTGCGTTACCGCAGTGAGGTTATGACTGGTGTACAGGATCCGGAAGAAGTAGTGCCGCGTATCAAGGAGGAGTTGATGAAGGCAGGATGGCAGGATGTCATGGACGAGGCTCAGAGACAGGTTGACGAGTTTATGGCACAATAAATTGCTCCTCACTGCGTTTATGGGTAAGTAAAATAGAATGGAAGACAGAGGTGTCGGCGAATGGCAAAAATAATCGGAAAAGATCTGCCCAACATGCCCTGGCAGGAGCCGGAAAGTACGGAAAAGCTGCCAGTATGGCGTTATCATGCAAATCCAATTATTGAACGGTTTGCAACAAAAAATTCCAACAGTATCTTTAACAGTGCCGTTGTCCCTTTCGAGGATGGTTACGCAGGCGTGTTCCGCTGTGACAGCAAGTCGATCAGCATGGATATCTTTGCAGGGTTCAGCAAAGATGGTATCCAGTGGGATATTTCGGACGAACCAATCGCATTTCAGAGGGCACACCCCGAAGTTGCCAAGAGGGATTTCCGGTATGATCCCAGGGTTTGTTTTATCGATGACAGGTACTATGTCACATGGTGCAACGGCTACCATGATTATCCGACAATCGGTGTGGGATATACATATGATTTTAAGACTTTTTACCAGCTGGAAAATGCATTTCTGCCATTTAACCGCAATGGTGTGCTGTTTCCGCGCAAGATTCAGGACAATTACTATATGCTGAGCCGTCCGAGCGACAACGGTCATACGCCGTTTGGGGATATCTTCCTGAGCGAGAGCCCCGATATGAAATACTGGGGCTGCCACCGCTTTGTGATGGGAACGATCAAGGGTGATGCCTCGGCTTGGCAGTCCACCAAGATCGGCGCGGGAAGCGTGCCGATCGAGACGGACGAAGGATGGCTGTTGATCTACCATGGTGTCATCAATACCTGCAATGGCTTTGTCTATAGGATGGGGTGTGCACTGCTCGATCTGGAAGAACCGTGGAAGGTGATCAGGAGAACGAAGAATTATATTTTGGGACCTCATGAAATCTATGAGTGTGTCGGAGATGTGCCCAATGTGGTATTTCCGTGTGCGGCGCTTGCAGATGCGGCGACGGGAAGAATTGCAATCTATTACGGCTGTGCAGATACCGTAACCGGGCTGGCATTTACGACTGTAGACCGTCTGATGGCTTATATGGATCCAGTTTGAATCCGATATAAGTATAAGAAATGACAGGCTGCCGCAAAAGGAAACAAGTGAAAGCTTTGATTGTTTTTTGCGGCAGCCTTTTTTCAAGAAACAGCAGACAGTTTTTTATAATCAGGAGGGATCAATATGTATCTGTTACCAAAGCCAAAAAGGGTCGTAAACAGACAGGGGTATTATGAAATCAGCTGGAATACAGTGATAACAATTGATGAAAAAATGCAGGAGAACGGCAGTGTCTGCGCCTCTATTCTGCAGGAATGCATTCGAAAATATGCTGGTATCGAGTGTGCAGTCATCAAAGGAAAAAAGCGCGCGGGAGACATTTTTCTTATTATGACACCGGAATATCAGGCGCAGGAGTACCAGATACAGGCAAGGGAAGACGGACTTGTCATCGCAGGCGGTGACGGGGCAGCAGTGCTGTATGGTGTGCAGACACTGTGTCAGATCATTGCCCAGTGCGGCGGTGTGCTGCAATGTATGGAGATTGAGGACGCGCCGGATATCAAATACAGGGGGTATTTTCTGGACGAGACGAGGGGCAGGGTGCTGACACTTGATTATCTAAAGAAGATGGCAGACCGGCTCAGCCGTTATAAGATCAACCAGTTTCAGCTCTATGTCGAGCATACCTATCTGTTTCGGGAGCTCACGGAGATGTGGCGCGATGAGACACCCTTGACGGCGGAGGATATCCTGGAGCTGGACGCATACTGCCGGAAACTCCACATTGAGCTGGTGCCGGCACTGGCGAGTTTTGGACATCTGTACATGCTGCTCTCTACGCGCAGCTACGGGGAGCTCTGTGAGCGGTATGGCTCCTGGAATGCGCCGTTTTCTTTCTGGGACAGAATGGGACAGCACACGATCAACACGGCGGATGACAGGGCGCTGCCGCTGATCAAAAGCATGATTGCCGAGTACGGGGCGCTGTTTACGTCCGACAAGTTTAATATCTGTGCGGACGAAACGTTTGACCTTGGCTGTGAGAAGTCACGCGCGATAGCAGAACAGCAGGGGCGCGATGCGATGTATATCCGCTATGTAAAGGAGCTGTGCACTTTCTTGAAGGATAGAGGGAAAAGGGTGCAGTTTTTCGGGGATATCATCTGCCGGAAACCGGAGCTGATCGCGCAGCTGCCGCAGGATACACTGTGCCTCACATGGGGATACGCACCAGAACAGTCCGTTGATGCGTGTCACGCCATGGCACAGGCGGGGGCAGTGCAGTATCTGTGTCCCGGGGTGAGCGGCTGGAACCAGTGGATCAACCTGATGGAAAATTCTTACCGGAATATTGTGAGAATGTGCGGATATGGGCATCAATATCACGCGGAAGGCATTCTGAATACGGACTGGGGAGATTTTGGGCATGTGAACCACCCGGAATTTTCAGTGCCGGGTATGATCTATGGGGCAGTTTTCTCGTGGAATAAGGAAGAAATTGCATTCGATGAAATCAACAGACAGATTTCACTTCTGGAATACGGGGACACGACGGGGCAGACAGCAGGCATTATGGCAAAGATGTCGGAATACATGCTGTTTGGCTGGCGGGACGCAGTGGTCTATTATGAGACGGTTGGGCAGAAACATGAGCGGGATGTGGATGCTCAGCTGCCGGAACTGCTTTTGTCAGATGCGGACACGGCGGATGAAATGGTGGAGAAGGCGAATCAGGCGCTGCAGGGGCTTGTCACGCAGATGAAGCGGGCGGCAGTTTTCATGAACTTGCAATCAAGAACGCTTGCTGGGCTGGTTGAGCTCGCAGCGGAGGCGATCCAGCTCTGGAATCAAATTGGAGCGGCAATTGTTCATGAAGAGTGGGGCGAGTCCTGGCGGCAGGAAGAGGCATTTGCGCTTGCCGGTCAGCTGGAACGGTGGTTTATGGCATACAAGAGACAGTGGCGCACCATAGGGCGTGAGGGAGATCTTCACCACATTGCCGAGATTATTTTCTGGTATGCGGACTGTCTGCGCCGGAGAAAGACGAGATTTGGCTCCGTGAAATAAATTATATGAATATATAATAAAATGAAAAATTCTGCATAATAATGCAGAAATGGAGGTAGCATATGCATTTTTTGGATAAGAGAGTTAATGTAATCTGCGACGAGTTAAAGAAATTAAAGATTAAGCAAAAGTTTACAATTGATAATTGGCAGTACAAAGAAGGAAATTATTTGCGTCCTGAAGAAGCAGAGGCGGACATGACAGTGTGGGAGGATTTTGACTGCAAGAAGATGCACTGGTATGGAAAAGACCGCCATTACTGGTTCAAGACGACTTATCAGGTGCCAAAGGAGCTGGATGGTAAGCGGATGTGGCTCCATGTGCGCACACAGATCGACGAGTGGGATGATGCGAAGAATCCGCAGTTCTTACTGTTTGTAAACGGTGAAGTGATACAGGGTATTGATATGAATCACAGAGATGTATTTCTGTCTCCGTCTGCAAAGGAGGGCGATTTGCTGGAGATCGGACTTCAGGCGTATACTGGAATACTACATACGGAGTTTAACTTGATCGTGGAGATGCAGGAGATTGATGACAAGATCGAGAAACTCTACTATGATCTGTGGGTGCCGCTCGCAGCGTTTTCCAGGATGGAGGAGGACGACAAGAACCGCAGGGACATCGAGGAAATATTGAATCATACAGTGAATTTCTTGGATCTCAGGACTCCGTATTCCGAGGCATTTTACCGCACGTTATCTGAGGCGTCAGACTATATCGACAAAGCATTGTATTCTGACCTGGCGGGATATCAGGATGTGATTGCTACTTGTATCGGACATACGCACATTGATGTTGCGTGGTGGTGGACAGTGGAACAGACAAGGGAAAAGACAGGGCGCAGCTTTGCAACCGTTTTGAAGCTGATGGAGGAGTATCCAAATTATAAATTTATGTCGAGCCAGCCGCAGCTGTATGCGTTTTTGAAGGAGCGCTATCCGGAAGTATACGAGAAGGCAAAAGAGCGCATCAAGGAAGGACGCTGGGAGCCAGAGGGCGGCATGTGGGTGGAGGCAGACTGCAATCTGACTTCGGGCGAGTCCCTTGTGCGCCAGTTTATGCACGGCAAACGCTTTTTCAAGGAAGAGTTTGGCGTGGACAACCGCATTCTGTGGCTGCCGGATGTGTTTGGCTACTCCGGTGCACTTCCGCAGATTATGAAAAAGTGCGGGATTGACTATTTTATGACCACCAAACTTGCGTGGAACCAGTTTAACAAAATACCTTATGACACAATGCGCTGGAGGGGTATTGACGGAACGGAGGTGCTGACGCATCTGATCACGACATTGGGCGTAAACCAGCCGATCAAAGACTTCTTCACGACATACAACGGAATGCTTCACCCGGATGCGATCATGGGCGGCTGGATGCGCTATCAGAACAAGGATATCAACAATGACATTCTGGTGTCCTACGGCTATGGAGATGGAGGCGGCGGACCGACAAGGGAAATGCTGGAAACGTCTATCCGTATGGAAAAGGGCGTTAAGGGGATTCCCAAAGTCCGTCAGGAGTTTGCACGCACCTATTTTGACGAGCTGAATGAGCGCGTCAGCGGCAATAATCGACTTCCAGTGTGGGAGGGTGAGCTCTATTTTGAGTATCACAGAGGCACATTGACCTCCATGGCGAGAAACAAGCGTTCCAATCGGAAATCAGAGCTTGGAGGGAGGCATCTGGATGTGTTGTAGGTATTGACAGCTACAGAGATGGCATATCAACAGGAGGAGTTAGAGGCGATGTGGAAAGTTGTGCTGCTGAACCAGTTCCATGACATACTTCCCGGCTCATCCATTCATGAGGTCTATGAGGTGACGAAGGAAGAGTATGGCAGACTGGCAGAGCAGCTTGCGTCGATGACCGCAGAGCGCAGGAAAGCGATCGCGGGAAGCGGCGAGGCAGTCACGGTTTTCAACACGACAGGTCAGGTGAGGGACGATATTGTCAATCTGGGCGAGCTGGAGGGCAGCGTGCTCATGGATTCGGACGGCGTGATTTATCCGATACAGAAGACAAAGGACGGAAGCATTGCATTTGTGCGGAATCTGCCGTCAAAGGGCTACAAGTCATTTACGGTCAGCGATACGGCATCAGCAGTTGAGAAAGCGCCGTTTACACTGGTTGGAGAATATCAGCTGGAAACACCGTTCTACACAGTAAAGTTTGACCAGCAGGGAATGTTTACCAGTATTTATGACAAGGAAAACGACCGTGAAATAGTACAGCAGGGAGAGCGTGCAAACCTTCTGCGCATGTACGAGGATAAACCGATCTACTTTGACAACTGGGACATTGATATTTATTATACGGAAAAATTCTGGGACGTGGACAATGTGGAGCACATGGAGTGGACAGAGATTGGCGCGGTGCGCGCAGTGCTTGAGGTCACGAGAAAGGCATCGCAGTCCACAATCCAGCAGAAGATTATTTTCTACGCAGACAGCCGCAGGATTGAGTTTGTGACACATGTGGACTGGAAGGAACACCAGACATTGTTGAAGGTGCATTTCCCAGTGGCAGTGCACACGGATGAGGCAGCGTTTGACATACAGTTTGGCAATCTGACGAGAAAGACACACCAGAATACGAGCTGGGATGTGGCGCGCTTTGAGAGCTGCGGGCAGAAGTGGATGGATCTCTCCGAGGGGCATTACGGAGTTTCCTTATTAAATGACTGTAAGTATGGGCATTCTGTGAAGGATTCTAATATGGCGCTGACACTGATCAAATCGGGAATTGAGCCGAATCCGACGACAGACCAGGAGGAGCATGTGTTTACCTATGCGATCTATCCTCATGCGGAAAGCTGGCGTGCAGCTGGCACAGTGGCAGAGGCATACAAGCTGAATCAGCCGTTGCTCGTGCAGACACGGACAGAGGAGAAGGATACCTACTCCTTTGCATCTGTGGCACATGCAAATGTCGTTATCGAGACGATCAAAAATGCCGAGAACGGAGACGGAACGATCATACGTATGTATGAATCGGAAAATGCATACACAAAGACGAAACTGACTGTAAACACTGATTTTAACAAAGCATATATCTGTAATCTGCTGGAGGAGACAGATTGTGAAGCAGATGTGGCGGGTAAAGAAATCGAAGTTGTACTGAAGCCGTATGAAGTGGTAACAGTGAAGGTATGTTAATGATTGCGGACAGTGTAAATAGTGTCAGGCATCAAACCGCGAAATTCTTTTGCGTGGTTTGGTGCTTGTAGCGAATCAAAAAGGAGACAAATATATTATGCGAAAAAAGGAATATGGGAAAAAAGTTATCAGTATTATTTTAGCAGCGTCCATGATAATCAGCATGGCAGCATGCGGAGGTGACAAGGCGCAGGACACACAGCAGACTGTATCGCAGGAGACGGTGCAGACAGAAGTGGGCACAGAGACAGCAGAGCCGGAGACGACCACAGAACAGGAAGCGGAAACGGCATCAAAGTATTCTGTGACAGAAGAAAATGGCAATAAAGAACTGACTATGGCACGCCAGCCGGAGGCGTCCTACTGGTTTCCAGCGCAGCTTCTGGAGTGGAATGCCGCGGACGATGAAGATTTGATTTTTAATGTGAGTACTGTACCGCTTGCAAAGCGCGCGGACATTGCATCGCTTGAAACGGTAAATGCTACACAGAATAAGGATACGCAGATCATGGCAATCTCCATCATGAATGGCAGTACCAGCGGAAATTCCCCGCATGGACTGAACAAGGCGGAGGCAAACGCGTTCTCCTACTGGCAGTATGTGGATTTGCTGGTATACTGGGGTGGTTCTTCCGGAGAGGGATTGATCGTTGCGCCGAGTGCCGATGTGGTGGACGCAGGGCACAAGAACGGTGTGAAAGTGATCGGAACCGTATTTATGCCGCAGACTGCACATGGCGGAAAGATGGAGTGGCTGGATGACCTGCTTCAACAGGCGGATGACGGCAACTATCCAGTTGTGGATAAGCTGATTGAAGTAGCTGAGACTTATGGATTCGACGGATGGTTTATCAATCAGGAGACGGAGGGAACAGATGCGGAGCCGCTGACAAAGGAACACGCAGCACAGATGCAGGGATTTCTTTCTTATTTTAAGGAAAAGGCACCGGATTTGGAACTGGTGTACTATGATTCCATGACAGTGGACGGTAAGATGGACTGGCAGAATGCATTGACAGATAAGAATGTGGCATATCTGAAAAATGATGAGGATGCGTCTGTGGCAGATTCCATGTTCCTGAATTTCTGGTGGACAACGGACACGCTTGCCCCTGACGAGTTGCTGAAAGCGTCCGCTGCACTGGCAGAGGAACAGCAGATCGATCCCTATAATTTGTATGCAGGTATTGACTTACAGAGCAACGGTTATGATACGCCGATCAAGTGGAACCTGTTTGAGAATCCAGATGGCGGAACGTATACATCATTGGGACTTTACTGTCCGAGCTGGTCGTATTTTTCTTCACAGATGATACAGGATTTCTGGAAGAAGGAAAATAAGCTGTGGGTAAATTCCAAAGGCGATCCCTCCGCAGATGTGCAGGCAGAAGGGGACACGGACTGGCGCGGAATTTCCACTTATGTGGTGGAGCGTACTGTACTCACATCACTTCCGTTTGTGACCAACTTCTCGACAGGAAACGGATATGGTTTTTACAAACAGGGTGAGCAGATCAGCATGCTTGACTGGAACAATCGAAGCATATCGGATGTCCTGCCGACATACCGCTATATCATCAAGGACGGGGAGGACAACAAGCTGTCAGCCGACCTTGACGTGGGCGATGCATACTACGGCGGAACCAGTTTGATTCTCCGTGGGGCAATGAAGCAGGGTGTGTCATCGGATATCAAGATGTACAGCGCAAGCCTGCCGGTATCAGACAAGATGACTTTTACCACCACCGCAAGGGCAAAGGGGGCGGAAGTTGCACTTGACGCAGTGCTGACGCTTGACGACGGCTCTGAGCTGGTACTCGAAGGCGACAAAAAGGTACAGGACGAGTGGACGACAGTTCATTATACGACGTCAGAATTGGCAGGGAAGACTATAAAAGTGATTTCCTACAGGCTGACATCGGGTGCGGATATTGACAATCTGCAGTTCCGCTTTGGCAATATCACAATGATAGAGGCGGACACTGAGGAGACCGCTTCCGTGAGCAATGTGAAGGTGCTTGACAGCGAGTTTGACGAGGATGGAATGTATGCCGGCGTGCGCCTCTCATGGGACAGCGACGTTCAGACTGATTACTATGAGGTTTACCGGATCAATCAGGATCAGACCAAATCGCTACTGGGCGTATCCAACACAAACAGCTTCTATATCAATACACTGCCGCGCACAGACGAGACCAACAAATCCACATTCGAGGTGGTTCCGGTGAATGCTCTTTTAGTAGAAGGCACAGGTGCGACCGTGACGATGGATTGGCCGGACAACAGTATTCCGAAGGCGGCGTTTACAGCAGACATCACACTGACAGCGCCGGGGGAGACCATTACTTTCCAGAGCCTGAGCTCACAGAATACACAGAAGGTGACTTGGACACTGACAGGCGCAGACAAGGAGTCCGCAGAAGGTGATACGGTTTCTGTTACATATGACAAAGAGGGCGTCTATGCTGTTTCCATGAAGGCAGAAAATGAGTCTGGCAGCAGTGAGGCAGCTAAGGATGGCTATATCATAATCACTGAAAAGGCATCAGAAGGGCTTGTGCTTCTCTCACAAGGAGCTGGTACAGAGGCTGACGCATATGTCAATGACAACGAGGCACCGCAGTTTGCAGTGGACGGCGATTACAAGAAGAAATGGTGTGCGACAGGAAGTGCACCGCATGAGATTACGCTGGATCTTGGTTCTGTGAAGACGGTGAGTGCAGTGGATGTCTACCACGCTGAGGCAGGCGGAGAGAGTGCGGACATGAATACGAAGTCCTATGCAATCTATGTCAGCGAGGACGGATCGGCATTTGAGGAAGTGCGCAGCGTGACCAGAAATACAGCAGGTACGACGCATGACGCATTTGCACCTGTGAAAGCACAGTATGTCAAACTTGTGGTAAACAAACCGACACAGGGAAGCGACAGCGCAGCGCGCATCTACGAAGTGGAGGTTTATGGATTAGAGGACACACTGGAGTAAAGTGACGGAATAGGAAATTAGAATAAAGTATTTTGCCGGCGCCCGGGTTTCCGGGCGCTGGTAATTAAGGAACTGTTAAGAAATAGACATATCAGAAATAGACATATCAAGATGCATAGGTTATTTTTGAACAGTTCCTAAGTGAGAATGGGGGATAACGATGTCAGACAAAGGAAAGCAGGTGGCAGTGGGGATTGACCTTGGCGGAACTGCAGTGAAGATCGGACTTGTGGATGCGTCTTACGAAGTGCTGGCGCAGACATCAATACCGACAAATGGGGAAAGACCTTATGAGCAGGTGATCGCGGACATGGGAAATACCGCGGCGGCACTACTGGAGGAAAACGGCTATACTGTGGCGGATTGTCTGGGAGCCGGTGTGGGAAGCCCGGGAATCATTGACAGTGAGAATGGAATTGTGTTATATTCCAATAATATACAGTGGGATCATGTTCCTCTCGCAGATGTACTCAAAAAGTACCTGCCAGTACCTGTATTTGTCCAAAATGACGCGAACTGCGCAACGCTGGGCGAAGTGCTCAAGGGAGCGGGAAAAGGATATCAGAATGCGGTGTTCCTGACACTGGGCACAGGAGTCGGCGGCGGGATCGTGCTTGACGGAAAGATTTTTGAAGGTGGTCACTCCGGTGGCGCAGAGCTTGGACACATCAAATGCGGTTCCGAAAGAAGGAGATGCACCTGCGGCAGATATGACTGTCTGGAAGCATATGCCTCCGCAACGGCGCTGATCGATGATGCAAAGAAAATGGCGGAACAACACCCGGATTCCATGCTTTGGGAGCTGTGTGGAAATGATTTGGATGCAATGAATGCCAAAATGCCGTTTGATGCGGCAGAGGCAGGCGACAGCTGCGGAAAAACACTGGTGGAAAATTATATCGGCTATCTGGCGGATGGTATTACTGATCTTGCCAATATTTTCCGCCCCGATATTATCGTGATCGGCGGCGGAGTGTGCGCACAGGGCGAAAAGCTGACCAACCCGCTCAATCAATATCTGCGGGAAAACTGCTTTGGAAATGCAGTCACATACATTCCGCAAGTGGTCATTGCAGAAAATGGAAATCATGCAGGGTTGATCGGGGCGGCAGGATTGGTTTACCAGCATAGCAGTGAATTATCAGGGTGAATAGGATGAGGAGTGCAAATGAGATTAATTATAACAGAACATTATAACGATATGTGTCGGAAAGCCGCAAGTATTATGGCGTCACAGATTACTTTAAAGCCAGACAGTGTTCTCGGACTGGCGACAGGCTCAACGCCAATCGGCATATATGAACAGCTGACAGCATGGAATCAGAGTGGTGAGCTGGATTTCTCGCAGATCACAACAGTGAATTTAGATGAGTATTATGGTCTTGCACCGGACAATGAACAGAGCTATCATTATTTTATGACAGAGCACTTGTTTTCCAAGGTGAATCTGCCAAAAGGAAGACAGTTTCTGCCAGATGGAAAGAATTTGGACGCAGACAGGGAATGCGGGCGGTATCAGAATCTGATTAGTCTCTTGGGCGGAATCGACATGCAGCTTCTGGGATTGGGACACAATGGGCATATCGGCTTTAATGAGCCGTCGGATGCCTTTGTGAAGGATGTGCATCTGGTGGATCTGGCAGAGAAGACGATTGAGGCAAACAAGCGCTTTTTTGACAGGGCAGAGGATGTCCCGCGAAAAGCATACACAATGGGGATTGGAACAATTTTCCGGGCAAAAAAGATACTGCTTGTGGTGAGCGGTGCGGAAAAAGCGGGAATCCTAAAACAAGTGATGCATGGTTCAATCTGTCCGCAGGTTCCGGGATCGATACTGCAGCTGCATTCCGATGTGACGGTTGTGGCGGATCAGGAAGCGGCAGGGGAAATGACGGCGGATCAAAAAGCGCGACCAGGAGGCAGATATGGTTATTAAAAACGGTCTTGTTTACGGGGAAGATCAATGTTTTCAGAAAAGAGACATTTTTATAAAGAATCACCAATTTGTGGAGAACGCGGATATCAGTGACATGGAAGTGATCGATGCAGAAGGTTTGTATGTCATTCCAGGGCTGATCGATGTGCACAGCCATGGTGCAGTGGGATTTGACTTTTCCGATGCAGATGCCAAAGGGCTTTCTGAGATCTTAAGATATGAAAAAAGTCGTGGTATCACGGCTTATTGTCCCACAACGATGACACTTCCGCGAAATCAGTTTCTGGCGATGTTCGATGCCATGAAGGACTTGGAGATAACGCCAGATATGGCGCAGATTGCAGGAATTAATATGGAAGGACCTTTTCTGGACACACAGAAAAAAGGGGCACATGCAGGCGATTATGTGCAGCAGCCAGATATTGCGTTTTTCAGGGAGTGTAATGCAAGGTGTGCCGCAGCCTGTCCCACGCAGCTCGGACGGCATATCCGTCTGGTGACACTTGCGCCCAATATGCCGGGGGCATTAGAGTTTATCGGGGTGTTGAAGGACGAAACGACAATATCCCTGGGGCATACTGCGGCAGACTATGACACGGCAAGAAAAGCACTTGATGCAGGGGCAAAGCATATTACACATTTGTTTAATGCGATGGCGCCTTTTTCACACCGGGAACCGGGGGTGATCGGTGCGGCGGCAGAGGACAAGACCTGTATGGCGGAATTGATCTGCGATGGCATTCATGTGCATGCGAGTGCAGTGCGCGCGGCTTTTGCGATGTTTCCGGGCAGAATCGTGCTGATCAGCGATTCCATGCGCGCAGCTGGTATGGGCGATGGAACGTATACGCTGGGCGGACAGCAGGTCTGTGTAAAGGGAAAACTTGCCACACTGTCAGACGGCACGATTGCGGGTTCCGTGACAAATCTGTATGACTGCATGCGGACAGCGGTGGCCTTCGGCATTCCGCTGGAGAAAGCAGTGGCAGCAGCGACCATCAATCCTGCAAAAAGCATCGGGATTGATGACAAAGTCGGGGCAATCGCAGCCGGAAAACGGGCGGATGTGTTGCTTGTGGATAGGGATTTGAGGTTGGTTAGGGTGATAGGATAAAGAACTTAAAAAACTGCTTATTATGAGCAGTTTTTTTGTTATAATTTGACTTTCTCCTGTGCTCAGTCGTTATATAGAATAGGGTAGTATAAGAATTTTATATTTGCGGCTGTGTTGATAGAAATGCCAAGTCAAGATGTGTCACGTATTTTTCTACGGTTCCTAAGGAGAGGGTGGTGCAAACGGGGTATGAAATGCTGATTTTGGGTGTTGTCCAAACCTTGCGCGGCGTGTATACTGTAAGTGGGGGAAAGCTTTTTCTGCTTTATTAAAAAGTAAAGGAGGATTATGTATGACGCGTGAACATTTTATCTGTTTCGATCTGGGATTCAGGGTAGATGACAGAACGGAATTTTATAATAAGCTGGTCAGTCTGTTTGGCGTGGGCGGAACAGTGTCCAGAAATAGAAGGGGAGAGGTACTGGATTTCAGTATCTTGATCGATCAGGGTGTACTGCGGCTGGGAAGTAGCTGCAATACGCTGGAATTAAAGCTTGGCAGCTCTGATGCGGGAGTGGTCGTCACAGCTTCACAGTTGAATGTATTACATGACCAGCTCAAAGCACATCTGGGAATTGTCAAGGATTATCCGTGGTATATCAGAGTGGTGAATGTGTATAGAGTTTAGTATATCACTTTCAAACGATTGATTGGTATGCGTGACGGAACACGCAGGGGGGTATAAGAATGACGCGTTATTTTAATACAGAAGGTGCCTGCAGACCAGAAGAACATTATATGGTCAAACTGGATGACAGGCTCGATCAGATCAAGACCATGTTGGTTGACAGGAAAAAGTATTTTGTCATCAACAAAGGCCGCCAGTATGGGAAGACGACAACGCTCAAAGCGCTGGCAAAGTATCTGAAAAAGGATTATATTGTCTTTTCTTTAGATTTTCAGAAAATTGGAACAGAGGATTTTGTAGATACGCATACATTTGTTCGCGCATTTGCGGAGATCATGATTGATAAAGCAATGATTATGGAACTGGACAACAGGGAAGAATTGATGACTCCATTGTCAGAGTTGCTGGTATTGCCAGGAAGCACAAGTATGAAGGAATTGTTCGTGCGGCTAAGCAGGATCTGTGTAAAAGCTCCAAAACCGATTGTGCTTATGGTTGATGAGGTTGACAGTGCATCGAATAATCAGGTATTTATTGATTTTCTGGCACA
>CAMWLV010000009.1 GCA_947175175.1 uncultured Lachnospiraceae bacterium | reverse complement strand
TGTGTATATGATACAGATTACTAAAGGTTATAAGGCACCATGGTTTCATGGAGAAATGTCCTCAAATGAACGAATGCATATTATAGAGCAATATCGTAATGGGAATATCAACCTTGTATTTGCAACCAACGCATTTGGTATGGGAATTGATATAAAAGATATAAGAAATGTAATTCATTTTATGATACCCGAATCAGCAGAGCAATATTATCAAGAGGTTGCTCAAGCAGCTCGTGACGGATATGGTGCTAATGCCTATTTACTGTATTCCAATAAAAATATAGATGTAAAGAAAACACATTTTATAGACAGATCATTTCCAACAGAGGCAAAGCTACAGGCAGTCTACAAAAATATAGGAAAACGTGACGGTTTCAGAGTGATTGCTTATTTTGACAATGAGGACATTCAGGAATGTTTGCCATATTATATGAAAGCAGGTATGATTAAAATAATCTGTAAAGGTTTTTCTGGTCTTACGGAGCTTTATGATATTCAGGATAATAAATTACAGGAGCTTTATGATAGCACACGTTCCAAAGGCTTTGTGCGCACAATAAAAGCAAATAATATAACCGCCGAGGAATTATCCAATATAGTGTATGATTCCATTATCAAAGGAAATGCAAAACTAAAAAAAACATTGGAAAGATGGTTAGTGATAGAAGTCACATCAACCAGAATATCGGATGAACAGATGAAAATGATGCTTGATGGCATTGCCGAAAAGAAAGAATATAAGCATGAATTATTGAGCTACTTTGTAAAATTACTTGAAGCTAAACCTGACTCACAATATTTGCATCAGGAAATCGCACGCTATTTAGGAATGGATAAATACCAGCTGAATCGTATCTATACAACCATAGTTGGCAACAACGTAAGAAGCAAATCCGAGGTTATCATCTGTAATTTACTCCATACATCCGGTATTAACTATAAATATGAAGAATTGTTGGAATATGAAAATGGAAAAGTCATAAATCCTGATTTCACTATCTACCTTCCAAGTGGCAAGAAGCTGTTCTGGGAACACGTTGGCATGCTTGGCACAGAGGATTATGATATTTCATGGTCAAAAAAATGGATATATATGAAAACTATTTTCCAAATCAACTAATTAAGACTTATGAGAGCGGAGCATTATCAAAAGATGCCCAAAAACTTATTGATAAGTTAAAAAAATCTAATTAATCTCCCTTGTACAGCTTTAGAACGCTATATAATCACTGAGCACAAGACTAACTATTAGTTAGGCGGATTTTAAAACAGGCACATCTGCTTAAAAGATGATAAAATTCATGGACATCATGGTGCTAGATAGCTATGGCAGGATGGCTATCCATGAGCTGGTAAGGGCGGAAGCAGGAAACTTGGTGTTTATTGGTTGTTTATATCCACGAAACGAACCAATACGAAGCTGGACGGAACACATGAATTTAAGCTAGGAGGAGAAAATGGCAAGAGAGTAAAAGTATATTTTGAAAAGTATAAGAGGAAGACAGGATTCAGGAATTTGATGTCTCCAGCGCGACAGTGGAGCTCGCCGCCGCAGCGCTGCACTGTGAGCTGCAGCGAATTGCAAAGACGCTTTCATTTATGGTGGATGATCATGCGGTGTTGGTGGTGGCCGCTGGAGATGCCAAGATTGATAATCCGAAATACAAGGCACAGTTTGGCAAAAAGGCCAAGATGCTCTCGCCTGAGGAGGTGGAAACATTAGTTGGTCATGCCGTGGGTGGTGTCTGTCCGTTTGGGGTGGATGAGGGTGTGGAAGTGTATCT
Organism: uncultured Lachnospiraceae bacterium; assembly: GCA_947175175.1. GTDB lineage: Bacteria > Bacillota > Clostridia > Lachnospirales > Lachnospiraceae > COE1. Next base: position 47,713 of record CAMWLV010000009.1, on the reverse strand, counting down.
CGATGTTTCGTTAAAACGCTTTGAGACGGTTTTTCCGGCTTGTGGCAGCTCCGACAGCGCAATCGAGCTCACGATACCAGAGCTGGAGGGCTGTTCTGGATATTTGAAATGGGTGGATGTCTGCAAAGTGTATTAGAAAACCGCATTGACAATCTGGTCTACTTGCTGTAGAATATAAATAGGTTTGCAGTGAGTAGAACGGAGGTTGTTTTAATGGAATACAAATTAGGCGAGATTGAAATGAAGTTTGCAGATTTGATCTGGGACAATGAACCCCTGTCGTCGGGGGAGCTTGCAAAGCTCAGCGAAAAATCACTGAACTGGAAAAAGTCCACTACATATACGATTCTGCGGAGAATATGCGACAGAGGACTATTTCGGAATGAAAATGGCGTGGTAACATCATGTGTGACGAAGATGGAATTTTTGTCGAAGCAGAGTGAGCAGTTTGTAGAGGATACCTTTCAGGGCTCTCTTCCACGCTTTCTGACAGCGTTTACAGCAGGCAGAAAGCTCTCAGATAAGGACGTGGAGGAACTCAGAAGAATCATTGAGGAAAATGGGAGGGAGTCGTAAATGGAAATCTGTAAATCCTTTTTTTCAGTGGTTCTAAATATGAGTCTGACTGGTGGGATTGTGATTGTGGCAGTCCTGCTTGTGCGGCTGCTTCTGCGGCGTGTGCCCAAGATTTTCAGTTACATTCTGTGGGGTGTCGTACTGCTGCGGCTGTTGTGTCCGGTTTCTTTTTCATCAGTATTTTCGGTATTTCAGGTTGTTGATATATCCGTGACAGAGCAGGGAATGATGCAGTATATGCCGCAGCAGAATGTGCAGTCTGGGATGCAGGAGGGAATACTGCCTGTACAGACATCAAAGAATACCAGCGTGGGAACAAACCAATACACTGCCCACTATGCAGGGTTCATGGACAAAATAGAAGGAAGTGCACAATCATCGTGGGACTTTGAAATGGTCTGCAGTGTTGTCTGGATTATGGGAGTGACAGTTTTGTGGGTTTACAGTGCTGTCAGCATCATTTTCCTGAAAAGAAAACTGATCGGCGCAGTATCAGATGAAAAAAATGCGGATAAAAATATTTACCTATGCGACTACATCGGGACTGCATTTGTGATGGGAGTACTGCGTCCGCGGATTTATCTTCCGACGACGCTTACAGAAAACGAGCGCCGCTATATCCTGCTCCATGAAGAGACACATATCAGAAGATTCGACCACATCTTCCGGCTGATGGCATTTTTTGCGTTGTCAATACACTGGTTCAATCCGCTTGTGTGGTGTGCCTTTTCCCTTTCGGAAAGAGATATGGAGATGTCCTGCGACGAGGCGGTAATGCGTAAGATGGGGACAGACTTGCGGGCGGCGTATTCGGCATCTTTATTGAATTTAGCAAGTGGCAAAAAGGTCTTTGCAGGTGCGCCGCTCGGTTTCGGCGAGGGCAATGTGAAGTGTCGGATTCAGAATATCATGCGGTATAAAAAGACGGCAGCATTGATCGCAGTGCCAGTACTTGCGCTTGTTATCGTCGTGTCCGTTGCACTCGGAAGCAATCCCGCAGAAAAGAGTATATCGGAAGACGATCCAAAAGAAAATAGTATTGAAGGAAACCATTCTGCGGTAAATGATGCCAATATACAGCAGACAGATCAAAATGGCGAAAGTGCGGCAGCAGACGCGTCCATCGCGGTTAAGCCAGCGGTAATAACAGATCAAATGGTATGTGACATAGATGGTCCTATTTTGGATTATGCAGATGAAAATATCTTGATTTTTCACCATTATTTCGGCCTGTTTGTCTATGATATCACCCAGAGCAGACTTGACAGTTCAGTGAACCTCAGGGAGCTCGGCTGTCTGAATGCGCAGGATGAGCTGGATTGCGAGGTGTTTGTCTCGAAAGCGGGACAGGAAGTTTATCTTTGCCCGGAAGATGCAGTGAATATGTATGTTTATGATGTCCCGTCAAAAAAACTTGTTCAGCAGTATTATGACAGGGAATCTTTTGCGAATAACACAGATTTGTTCGGACACCTGAAATTGACGACAGACTGCATTGATCCTGATTACACAGTATGGCGTTCTGCAGACTGCGTGACATTGGCAGACTACCGCTATCTATATCTGGAGTGCGGCAGCGGCATGGTGGAGGACCTTTACTTTATCGTGGAACAGGATCGGGAGCGTGTGCAGTTTGCAAAGATTTTTGAGGATGACACAAAAGTCGGAGGGCTCTTTGATTATGGTGATTACACTGGCTATCTGGACGAGTGCACGGACTGGGATGGATATGAGCAGTTTGTTCATCAGGATTATGACGGTGACGGCAAGGTGGATCGTGTTTACCGGGAAAATATTGTGGATTATGAGATGTGTACATACAGCATTGAATTTGGAAACGGGGATTTGATTCAGACGAAAGAGTTAGGAATGGGGATGCCTACAGTCCAGACCTGCGATCTTAATGGTGATGGGGTGAGGGAAATTCTGGTTCAGGTATATTATGGTTTTGGCACAGATCCCAATGCCTATGGTGAGACTGCACTGTTTGAAAAGAAAAACGGCAGTTACGAGCCGTTGATGCCGCCGGAGGAATTGTGTACTTATATGGAAGGAAAAGTCCCCGGGCTGCAGGGAGGGAACGATCTCTATAATCCCAGTATTACGGTAGTCTACAGAAATTCGGAAAACGAATTTCCAGAGTGGGCATCGATGCCGCCAGAGGTTTACCAGGAAGTCAGCACGCCCCATATCCATCTGACAGTAAAGGAACTGACAGGGGAAGCGGCGGTTGATACTGCAGTTTTCCTTGACAGTAATTTGATGTTTTATTATGGTGATATAGAAACAGAGGAGGAACACCAGAGCGTCAGCTATGATGTTGTGATTGTGAATGATGGCAAGAAGGATTTGATTGAATTTCACTTTGAGGCTTTTAATAAATGGTCACTGGATGAAATCGTTGTGACGGCAGCTTATGAGAATGGAGAGCTTCATGTTGTGGGCAGTCGGTATGTGAGGGAATCTGACATAATCGGATTGACCACAGTTGGCAAAGAGAATGACATTACTCCGGTAGCGGAGTAAAAATCGTTAGCAGCAATAAAAATTCTATTGACATCTTTTTGGTGCTATTATATGATAGGGACTAAAAATACTGTAAAAGGAGCAAGTTTGAAAGAAGGTCACTTTCAAACTATTGATTGGTATGCGTGCCGAAGCACGCAAGGGGGTATAAAGTTTGAAAGAAGGCCGCTTTCAAACTATTGATTGGTATGCGTGCTGGAGCACGCAGGGAGGTATAAGTATGAAAAACAAAGGAAAAATCAAATTCTCATTTAACTCGCCGGTTGTCATCTGTTTTACGGCGGTCTGTTTTTTGTCCCTGGTATTGGGGTGGGTTACGAAGGGGTGGACGACAAACGCACTGTTTAGCGTGTACCGATCTTCGCTGTTATCGCCATTGACGTATGTGCGGTTGTTCGGGCATGTGCTTGGACATGCGAACTGGGAACACTTTATCGGAAATATCATGATGCTGCTGATTGTGGGACCGCTGCTGGAGGAAAAGTATGGTTCTTCCAATATTTTGTTTGTCATACTTGCGACAGCATTGGTGACAGGGATTGTACATTGTATCTTCTTTCCGCATATCCAGCTGCTTGGCGCCAGCGGTGTGGTGTTTGCGTTTATATTGCTGTCTCCATTTACCAGTGTAAAGGAAGGTACAATACCGATCACATTGATACTTGTCGCAACGCTCTACATTGGAGGGCAGATCTACAGCGGAATTGTCACCAGTGATAATATATCACAGCTGACACACATATTAGGCGGCTGCGTGGGAGCAGGATTGGGTTATGTGATGCATAAAAATAAGATGAATCGGTATTGACATTGACGTTGCGTCAACCTTTATAATGTTTCGTAGAGGCATGGTAAAGCTGTCACTACTCAAACGATAGGGAGCGCAATGTTATGGAAGAAAAATACACCGCAGGAGAGCTAGCAGAGCTGGCGGGGGTTTCCGCAAGAACGATTCGATACTATGATATGAAAGGTTTACTAAAGCCGGTCTCCTACACAGAAGGCGGATACCGCCTGTATGATGGGGAGTCGGCGCTGCAGCTGCAAAAAATAAAGCTGCTGCAGTATGCAGGACTATCGTTGAAGCAGATCGATCACATGCTTGAAAGTCAAAGCGAAGATTCTATCATAGAGATACTCTGGCAGCAGAAGCTGCTGTTGGAGCAGAAAAGAAATCAGATGAATCAGGTTATCGCATCTTTGGAGGATGCGCTTTTTGCATGCAGTGAAACAGGGAGCGAGCGTGAGCGTATGGAGTCCGTGCTGGATATTCTGCATGTGAAGGACATGGAGACGCCGTTTGATTACCGGTATGGGCTTTATGAGACCTATTCCGAAAGCCAGCAGGACTGGTTTCAGTGGGTATATGACCAGATTCAGATCTTTTCTGGTGCCGCGATACTGGATATGGGGTGCGGGCATGGAAACCTGTGGATCCGGAACTGGACCAGAATACCAGAAGGTGTGACAATTACCGTTGTCGAAAAATTAAACTCGGCGATTGATTTTCTGGAACAGTTTTATCTGGAAAATAAAAAGTTTCTGCAAAAAAATGTGAAGTTTATTTTTCTGCGTCAGGATTTAGAGCGCAATTTCTTATGTACACGCCTATGCAAAGAAAGTATGACACCAGAAGGGCACATCGGCGGCGCACGAGGCAATCCCAGACTTGATTGTACAGGGACACAAAATGAAAAATTCGATCGGATTGTCGCAAACCATTTGTGGGATTTTATTGTGGACAAGGATGCGCTGATGGACAAGGCAGATTGTGCATTGAAGAAGGAAGGATTTATGCTCTCTACATACAGTTCTTACGGTTTTATGGAGGAAGTGAACCGACTGTTTGAAAGTGTCGCGGCAGGTGTTGATTTTTCGGAATTGATCGCCTGTCAGGAGCGTAAGCGGAAGCAGATGGAACAAAAATTGTGTGAGCATTTTGCAGAGGTTCGAAGTGAGATATTTCAAAATCGACTGACCGGGATTACTGATGCAAAGGTATTGACAGGGTATATAGAGAACCATTATCCAAAAGAGTATGCAGCATATGCTTCAGAGTGGAAAGAGATTATCCGAAAAGTCAATCGGAAGATTGCGGAGCAGGGAGCGCTTGAGATTCTGACATATGCGCCGCTCTATAGATGCTGTTATGGGAACAGCGGCGAATAGCCTGTTTTGTCTCAGAATGATAAATTGCGAAAGGTACAGAGTTTATGGCATCATGGATGATACATTTAAGAGTTGCACAGCAGCTCTACCGACAACTAAATATTGAGTTCGCAAATGAATTTGTTCTGGGAAATATTACGCCCGACAGCGGTATTCCGGCAGAAGACGGAACTGGTTTTGTCCCAGAGAAGTCAATCTCCCATTTCTATGCCTGGGATCGTAATGGGATCAAATATATTGACGAAGGACTATTTATCCAACAATATTTTACCCCGGAGCACCGTTTTGTTTACACCAAGGAAGAAGATTCTTTCTTTTTCGGCTATCTGACGCATCTGCTTACGGACAAAATCTGGGCGAGGGAAATCGTTCTTCCCGCGAAGGAAAGACAAAATGAATTGTATCGCTCCAATCCTGAACTGTTCTGGGATACGATAAAAACGGACTGGTATGACATGGATTTTATGTATCTGAAATCCAATCCCTCATTTGAAGCTTTCCAGATTTATTGCAGGATCAAAAATCTCAAAAATACCTATATGGACATCTTCCCGGAAAACGCCTTTGAAGAGCGCAGGCAGTTTGTTTTGGATTTTTATGCAAATGGCGCCGCAAACATTGAGGAACATAGTACTTATCTGTCAAAAGAGGAATTGGATGTGTTTGTAACTTCTGCTGTGAACGAAATTATGGAGGATTTGCGATGCTTAAACTTAGCGGGACACAGGAAGAATTGAAAAAAGCTGTTGCATTATCTCCGGATCCTGTTTCACTGTCAAACGGTGCATGTATCATGGAGAAAAGGATGGTTTAAATTATGGAGGAAACGTCATGAACATTGCTGTGCTGTCGGATATACATGGAAATCACATTGCACTGGAGACATGTATGGGATATTTGGAAAAGCAGGATATTGATGCGTACTGCTTTCTGGGAGATTACGTGGGAGAGTTTCCCGGAATCAGACAGGTGATGGATACCCTGTATGATCTGCAGAAGAAAAAGCCATGCTATATCATAAAGGGCAACAAAGAAGATTATCAGTTATTTGGACTGGGGGAAGGTCATCCGGAGTGGGATGCCTACCCAAGTACGGTCGGAATGATACGCTATGGGTGTCAGCAGTTGACAGAGGAGGATATGTCTTTTTTGATGTCATTGCCGATTACGGACTGTATTCATATAGACGGCATGGAAGATATCCGGATCTGTCACGGTTCACCGCGTGAGGTGAGGGAGGATATCCGTGCGGGAAAGGGTGTCAACAAAGAAATTCTGGCCGAAGTGAAAGAGAAATATATTGTGTGCGGTCACACGCACAAGGTAATGGATATAGAGGAGTATTCCAAAGTGGTTTGGAATCCGGGTTCTGTCGGATTATCCTTCACCGAGAATGGAATTGCAAAGACATATTTTATGATCCTGCACAGTGACCATCGGGAATGGAAACCTGAGTTTGTGGGCCTGGAGTATGATGTCATGCGGACAATTCAGGAGATGCGGGAGAAAGGATTGTACGAGGTCGCGCCGTATTGGACACTGGGGACGGAGCGAATCCTGACAGGCGGAATGTTTTCACTTGGAAAGATGCTGGGCAAGGCGATGGAATTATGCGAGCTGGAGACTGGAAAATGCATCTGGCCGGAGATACCGGAAATCTATTGGAAAAGGGCGCATGAGGAATTGTTTGGAGGGAGTGAAAGCAGATGGCATATGAGATAATCCGGCTGGTGGACAGACCGGAGTTAAAAGAACGCGCAGCGCAGTGGTTTCATGAGAAATGGGGAATCCCGCTGGAGGCGTATCTGGAAAGCATGGAAGAGTGCCTATCCATAGAAGAGTGCCTATCCATGGAAGAGTGCCTATCCATGGAGAAATGTCTTTCCATGGAAGAATGTCTGACGATGAAAAGTGCCGTCCCGCAATGGTATCTGGCAATGGAAGAAAATCAGATCATTGGTGGAATGGGTGTGATCGAAAATGATTTTCATGACAGAAAAGACCTTGCACCCAATGTCTGTGCTGTCTATACAGAAGAGCGGAAAAGAGGACAGGGCGTGGCAGGGGTATTATTGAATACTGTCTGTACAGATATGAAGAAGCGGGGAATTGACACACTTTATCTGTTGACAGACCACACATCGTTTTATGAGCGTTATGGATGGGAATTTCTGTGTATGGTGCAGGGCGATGGTGAACCCAATATGTCAAGAATGTATGTTCATAGGATGTGAGATTTTTGGACAATGTAGTTGGGGTAAATATGGTATTAAAGAATAATAAACGCAAAATAGAGTACGAAGGAACATGCTATTATTGGTATGTGAGAGTAAATGATTATGGTCATAGAGTGTATATTGTATCTGAAGACAAAAAAGTACATTTGGAATATCCTTTTTTGGATACGGAAATTCCTGTTACACCACAAGAGATTAGAAAACATTTGAAGGAATATTATATTGATGTTTTGCAGGGAGAACCATTAAAAGAAAAAATTTATAAAAGGGATTGACCCTCACGGAGCGTCATAGGTTATCTTAGAAACTGTGAAGAAATGAGAATGCGGAATTGCGCAGGATGTTTCTTCGCAGTTTCATATTTTTATGCACACGGGCACCAATGCGAAAAATCATATATGGAAATTTTTCGCATGGAAGTATATCAGCTGGAGCTGACGGGTGCCCGGCGCGAGAGTAGGAGAGAAGGGCATTTTCTCATACTCAATTCAAGAGCAGGAGGGCAAGAAACATGATGACAGTAAAAGAGATTTCAGGGATCACAGGTATCAGCGTGCGCACGCTTCACTATTATGATGCGATCGGACTGCTTTCGCCGACAGAGAAAAGTGAGGCGGGATACAGGCTTTATGACGATAAAGCGTTGGAAACTTTGCGGCAGATCTTATTCTTCCGCGAATTTGATATTCCCCTGAAGGAAATTAAGGCTGTTATGGAAGATCCGGCTTTTGACAAAAACGAAATACTGCAGATGCAGCGCAAAATGCTTGTCAGGAAAAAGGAGCGTATGGAGCGCCTGATCGCAAGCATTGATGAGATTTTGAAAGGAGATAACAAGATGGATTTTGAAGTGTTTGGCAAGAGTGAGGTCGAGGAAATATGGAATTCGTTGTATGAAAACTGCAGCGAGGCACAGAGAGTGCTTTTTATTTCGCGTTACGGCAGTGAGGAAGAGTGGAGAAAGCAGTTTTTGGAAAGTGCAGCATCGGAGGAGGCACAGAAAAATTTCGCAAAAATTGTCGAGTGGTATGGGAGCAAGGAAAAGGCGATGGAGGCGCAGAAGAATCCCACAGATGCAGGACTGGTCACAGCTTATCAGAAACGTATCACGGCAATTATGCAGAAGCTTGCAGACAAATTGGGAACAGATGTCAATGCATTAGAAATAAGGGAGATTGTCGGTGAGTATGATTTTGTGGCAAAGCAGCTTTACCAGATGGATGATGTCACTGCACTGATGCTGGAACTTGCAGCCAGCTATCAGACCAATAAAACAATGCAGAAAGTACAAGACAGCATCTATGGCGATGGCACGACCGTGTATATCGGGCAGGCGATACAGGCTTTTTATTCATAAGAATGATTCATTTTGGAGGGTCACGACATTGTTTGATCACGTCGTGACCTTGCTGTACTTAAACTATACCAATCTCTCAAACACAGCAATCTGGTCAATGGGGGCATCACAGAAAATTGTCTTCTCACCTTCATAGATCCGATTGTCTGACATATTTTTCCAATCGCCGGCCGGCAGATATACTTTACGCTCACGCAGTCCTAATTGAAGGATTGGGGCAACCAGATACTGACTGCCAAACATATATTGATCTTCCAGTTCCCAGCAGTGCGGATCTTCTGGAAATTCATAGAACATTGTCCGAAGGAGCGGCGCCCCAGTCTCCGACGCCTCACGCATCAGCTGCTTGATATAAGGCTTTAGGGACAAACGGAGGTCAAGCTGTTTCTTCATGATGTCAAACGCCTCCTCGCCATAGCTCCACAGTTCATTGGCATGACCTGTGTACAGACTGCCGCCTCCCCACTCTTTGTCGGAAAGTGGCGGAATATCATGGGGACCACGGTCGCCATGCATGCGGAGAATCGGACTGAATACTGCAAACTCAAACCACCGGAGAAGAAGCTCTTTAAAGTCCTCGTCCGCCACGTCATCAGTCATAAATCCGCCAATATCCGTAGTCCACCAAGGGATTCCGGCGAGCCCTGCATTGAGACCAGCACTGATCTGGTCTTTTAAGGATTCAAAGGTGCTGGGGACATCTCCTGACCAGAGAAGAGACGCGTATTTCTGGCTTCCAGCCCAGCCGCAGCGCACTAAGGAAAGCGACTTTGTTTGTTCATAAAACGTTTTCACATAAAGCTTCGGGTAAAGATTGCTGACTTCCAGAGCACTTCCCAACTGATATCTGTAATTTTCAAAATCATATACGCCGTAGTCTGGTTCGGCATTGTCCAGCCAGAACATGTCAATGCCATAATCATAATAGTTCTTTTTGCATTTTTCCCACAGATATGTCTGCGCTTCAGGATTGGTGAGGTCGATCGTCAGGCAGTCGCCTTGAAATTCATAAGTCTGATTGCTGCCACGCTCTGTCTGAATCAGAAGTCCACGCTCCAGCATTTCTTCAAAATTTTCACTTTTCTTATCTACAGTAGGCCATACAGAAACGACAACCTTTGTTCCCATAGCGTGCAGTTCATCACACATAGCTTTTGGGTCTGGCCAGTATTCCTTGTCAAATTTCCAGTCGCCCTGTCTGGTCCAGTGGAAAAAGTCTATGACGATCACGTCAAGGGGAATGCCAAGCTCTTTGTATTTCCTTGCGACACTGAGCACCTCCTCCTGTGTCCGGTAGCGCAGCTTGCACTGCCAGAGTCCCAGAAGTTCCTCTGAGATCATAGGTGTTCTTCCGGTCATTTCTGTGTAATTTTGCAGAAGCTTTGCCGGATTGTCATCAACAGTGATCCAATAATCCATCTGTTTTGTGGTCTTTGCCTCCCATTCCGTGTAGTTTTTTCCAAAGATTACATTTCCGACGCCTGGGTGATTCCACAGGAAACCGTAGCCGAGACTGGACACGGCAAATGGAATGGATATCTGGGAATTGCGCTGGGCAAGCTCAAGCGTACAGCCCTTCAAGTCGAGATAGGACTGCTGATATTGTCCCATACCGTAGATCCTCTCCCCGTCATTGCTCTCGAAGCGTACTTTTAACGCATATTCGCCGCCGGGAATTGGCTTGTATTCCCTTCCGCGGATTTTCAGGCATCTGCTCTCAGGGCATGAAGGCTGATCATAGTCTCTATGGTATTCTTTCAGAAATTTCTGTCCGTCGCGGTAAAAGGTCATAATGCCTGAGAAATCTACCTTGATGCACAGGCGTCCGTTTGTGATCGAAGCACTGTCTTTTCCGTTGATCTCGATGAAACGATCATCTGTAGTATTGGGGATTGGTTCCTCAAGTGCCCAGTTCTGTTCTGCAAAATTGGGATACATTGTGGCGCGTATGCGCAGTGCATTTTTGCCCCATGGTGTGATCATAACAGTTTCGTACTGATGTTTCCACATTAGGGATTCGTTTTCTTTCCAAAATCTCATATGTTTATTCCTCCGTTTTTAAGTGATAGTTTTAAAAGTTGTTTTTGAAGCTGTTAAAAAATCATTTTTAAGTTTGATTTCGGGGTTGTATTTCATTCATAGCTCTTTTATAATTGTATTATATTGATTGTGGATGCGACATTCTTGAACAATATTTGCACATACTTGCACGATATTAACAATTTGGCTGTATGGGAGAAGAGAATACATGAAAAAAGTACCAACGCAAAATATGTCCCATCTGCGCGAGACTACACTGCATGGAAACGCCATGTTTCCGCTGATGCTGTATGATATTTCGCCGGACATGTCCTTTGAGGAGCGTATCGGCTGCCACTGGCATGAGGAGATTGAGTTTCTCGTCATCACAAAGGGAAATGCCCTGATACATTTGGGAGGTGCAGTCTATCCAGTACAGGAGAATAGTATCTGCATCATTCCGTCTGATCAACTTCATCTTCTGACCTGTGAACGCTATCAGAGGCTGGATTTTTTTGCGATTGTTTTTCACATGGATTTTTTGCGCAGCATGAGCAGCGACATTATCCAGAAAAAGTATTTGGAAACCTGTTTGGCAAATGGGGCAGCAAGCCGTGTGATTTGCCCGGCGGAGGCGTGGGAAAAGCAGCTGCTGCAATGTCTCTGCGACATTCGGGCAGCATTTCATGCAAAGGAGTACGCATATGAGCTGTTTATCAAGATACGCCTGTTGGAAGCGTTACATCTGCTTGTGACTAATATTGCCCATGACCAGGATACTGCCGAAAACGACTTTGACCACCGCGTTGTGACTGTGAAATCCATGATGGAGTATCTTCGCAGAAACTATGACAGTGATATTACATTGAAACAGCTCGAAAAAGAGTTTGGATTGAGCAAAGGGCATATATGCCGTCTGTTTAAATCTATAACCTATATGACACCGTTTGAGTATCTAAATTATTACAGGATTAATCAGAGCGTGGACTTTCTGGAACATTCTGATGATGAAATCAGTCTGGTTGCCACGAAATCAGGCTTTAACAATATCAGCTATTACAATCGGACATTTCGGAAATATATGCATATGACACCTTCGGAATTTAGGAGGAGTTGTTTGAGGAAGGAGCTTTGACAACAGTGGGGCGAACAAATTATTTTATTGAAGGGATACAGGGCGCAGGTAAAACGACATTTGTGCAGAAGCTTTCTGATAAGCTTATTGACTATAAGGTTTTTCGCGAGGGAGATTATTCGCCGGTCGAACTGGCGTGGTGCGCTTATGTCACAGAGGAGCAGTATCGCAAAGTGTTGACAAGCTATCCGTCGATTGCGGCAGAAATCAAAGAGAAAACAGTTACAGAAGGTAAGTACAAGATTGTCTGTTACACACAGATTTTGACAGATATACCAGATTTTCACAGAAATATGGAAAGATTTGAAATTTATAACGGAAATCTTGATAAAGCGTCTTTTGAAAATGTGGTTCTGGAACGTTTCAGGAGATGGGAGGGGGAGGGACAGATTTTCGAGTGTTCCATTTTCCAGAATATTATTGAAAATCAGATGTTATATCTCATGATGACAGATGACGAAATTTATAGTTTTTATCGGAAATTGAAGTGTATTCTTACGGGTAAACCGTATCAGATCGTATATCTGGATGTGGAGGATATTTCAGATACCATCAATGTGATCAAAAAAGAGCGGTCTGATGATCAAGGAAATGAATTATGGTATCCGATGATGATTCGGTATCTGGAGGAGTCGCCATGCGGAAAGAAGCATGCTTTGACAAGTATGAAGGGGTTGATTAGGCATTTGGAGAGGCGCAAGGCGTTGGAGCATGACTTGCTCAATGAAATTTTTAAGGGAAATTCTATGATCATTAAATCAAAAAACTACAATTTAAATGATATTTGATTTCTGTCTCCCGACACTTGTTTTTGGAAGACAGTACTGTCCAAAATATTCAAAAATTTTGCCTATACAATTGATTTGTAAAGTAATATAATATTATTAGTTCAGTCATGCAGAAAATTGTATAATACGTATATAGGAGCCTGCTTGTGAATGTACATGGCAGAACAGTGGTCAAGATAAAAAATTTTAGACAAAGGAGAGAGAACAATGACAAAAGAACAGTATAGGCGTGCAAATATGGTTGTATTTCCTGTAATGGTATTGATTTTGGGATATCTGTTGTTGGCGATGGGGCTGCTTGTGCTGACCAAGCCGGAGACAGCGGGCTGGTACACATATGTGGAAATGGCAGCATCACTGGTAGGACTGATTGCTGTGATCGTTGTATTTCTCTCAAAGAAGGATACTAAGATATGTGGAATCTGTATGATGACAGCAGGAGCTTTTGTCTATGTAGTGTTCCGGCTTGTCGGCGTTTCGGAGGGGACAAGCATCTATGCATATCCGATCCTGATCGCAAGCATGATATATCTGAACAGAAGGCTGGTCATCTGAGGAAACAGCGCTATTGTTGCCGGAAATATTGTCAGGGTGATAATGCATCTTGACAAGCTGGGCGGTCCAGACGGAGAAACGGTGATTCTCAATCTGCTCGTCAGCTTTCTTGTGGCATATGCATCTATAAGAATAACAGCGCTCTTGGTGAGGTTTAACGAAGAGAATACTGGCGTGATCACGGAGGCGGCAAAGAAGCAGGAGGCAAGCAATGCGATCATGGTTACGGTTGCCGATAATATCATCAAGCATTTCGATGAGGCTATGGAGCGTTTCAACACATTGAGCGAGAGCCTGAAAAACAGCCACACATCAATGGAAAATATAGCGGGCAGTACAGAGAGCACCGCAGAGGCGATACAAGAGGAGGCGGCAATCTGTGGGGAGATTCTGGCACAGACAGATGCCGCGGGAGAAGCTACGGAATCCATGATCGCAGCTTCGAAGCGCGTAAATACTACGGTTGACAGTGGTGCGTTCTCTGTGCAGGAGCTTGGGAGGCAGGCGGACAATGTCAGCAACAGCAGTAAAGTGGTGGAGGAAGTCATCACGGTGCTTACTTCTAAAGTGCAGCAGGTGAGCAGCTTTGTGGATACAATCTTAAGCATTTCGAGCCAGACAAACCTGCTGGCGCTCAATGCTTCGATCGAGGCGGCAAGGGCAGGCGAAGCCGGCAGGGGATTTTCCGTAGTAGCTGAGGAGATTCGGCTGCTTTCGGAGGACACCAAAGAGGCATCAAACAATATTACAAATATAATTCAAGAGCTAAATACCGATACAAAGCTTGCAAATGAAAGTATCGAGACAGCGGTCAGCTCTGTGGCCAGGCAGAATGAATTGATTCAGCAGACCAAGGAGAAGTTTGACGAGGTATCACAGGAGGTAGAGCTTCTCTCAAATAATATCGATGAAGTGAAGGAGTGTATGGAGCAGACAAGAAAGCTCTCCAACAGCATCTTCGACAATATCTCACAGCTTTCGGCAGCCAGTGAGGAAGTTGCAGCTTCTTCAAGTGAAGGACTGGATAATTCAAATATTACGGTTGAGCAGGTAGATACATGCAAAGGAATATTTGAGTCAATTTATGAGCTTGCGAAAGATTTAAAGAATCAGTAAAACACTCGAGTATAACCGACATTAAGGAACTGTGGAAAAATAGCTGATGCAGATTGTGCAGGATATTTTCCTACAGTTCCTTAAGATATTAGTGTCGGTTATACTCGATTATAGGTATAGTAAACGCAAATATAATTTGCGTTTACCCGCGCCGACCGCATGCCGTAAAGCGGCAAAATTCCTTATGCGGTCGTGTGCATCGATTATAGTAAACGGCAAATACTTTTGTCGTTTACTATAATCGATGCGAAGTAGAAAAATGAGGGATGGTATGGAAATCAACAATATCTTATCAAGAATTGAAGAGAATGTTGCAAAGGTAATGATCGGAAAGAAGGAAGTGACCAGACTGCTGCTGGCTTCTCTGGCAGCGGGTGGGCATGTACTGCTGGAGGATGTGCCGGGAACAGGTAAAACCGTACTTGCGCGTGCGCTTGCAAAATCAATGGGCTGTACATTTGAAAGAGTGCAGTTCACACCTGACCTGCTTCCAAGCGATGTGACAGGACTGTCATTTTTTAATCAGGAAAAGGGTACATTTACATTTAAGCCGGGACCGGTTTTTACCAATATTTTGCTGGCAGATGAGATCAACCGCGCCACGCCGAGAACGCAGTCCAGTCTGCTTGAGTGCATGGCAGAAGGGCAGGTGACAGTGGACGGGGAGACACGGATTTTGGAGGCGCCGTTTTTTGTCATAGCGACACAAAATCCAGTGGAGACAATCGGATGTTTTCCACTGCCGGAGGCGCAGCTGGATCGTTTTATTATGAAGATTCCTATGGGAAGCCTAAGTGAAGTGGAAGAGCGTCAGATGATTGACCGTTTTATCAACGCGGAGCCGCTTGCAGAGATCGATGCCGTATGCAGTGCGGAGGAAGTCAGAAAGCTGCAGGAGACATGTCGTGAGGTGTTTGTACACGATGATCTGCGCGGCTATATCGTGGCGCTGGTTCAGGCGACCAGAAAAAACAAAGCAGGCGTGAGCCCACGGGGGACGCTTGCACTACTGCGGGCATCACAGGGCTATGCGCTTGTGCAGGGGCGGGATTACGTAGTACCAGAGGACATTAAGGAAGTGGCGCATGATGTGCTGTGCCACCGCTTGATCGGTGAGTTTGATGACATACAGAAATCATCAGTTGTCACGGGAATATTGAACAGTATCGATCTGCCAACAGAGGATTGGAAGGCAAAGAGATAAAAATTTGAAAGAAGGTCACTTTCAAACTATTGATTGGAATGCGTGCTGGAGCCCGCAAGGGGTATAAAATGATAATTATTTTATTGCTGGGCATGCTGCTCGTCAGTGCCCTATGGGAATTCTATTATAAATATCGGTGGGCAAAAGAGGTCACGGTGAAACTGTGGTTTGATGCAGATGCAGTGTATGCCGGGCAGGAGACCAAGCTCTATGAAGTGATCGAGAACCGCAAAAGCATGCCTGTTCCAGTTCTTGAGGTGGGGTTTCACACGAGAAGGGAACTTGATTTTGCCGATGTCGAGAATACGAACGTCAGTGACTATCTATATAAAAGGGACGTTTTCTCAGTGCTTGGCAGACAGAAGATCACCAGGGAGATACCAGTAAAGTGCACGAAGCGTGGAAAATATCTGGCAAGCGATGCCGATATCACCACACATACATTGTTATATCGGAAGCATTACAGTAAGGCGGTTGGGACAGAAGCAGAAATCTACGTGTATCCGAAAATGACAGATGTGTCAGAAATTGTGACGGTGTGTGAGCGTATGCTCGGGACGCTCCAGTGTGCCAAAAGGCTTTATGAGGATCCCTTTGCATTCCGCACCATTCGCAATTACACCACGGATGATCCCATGAAAACGATCAACTGGAAGGCGAGCGCAAAGACAGGTTCTCTCATGGTCAACACGTTTGATTCATTACAGTCCCAGAAGGCGATGGTTTTTCTGGACGTGGAGGATACGGGTATTTTAAAATATGAAGATCTCGTGGAGGAGAGTATTGCCCTGGCGGCAACAATGATGCGGAGACTGCTGCGGCAGAATATAGAAGTCGGTTTTGCCTTTAACGGGAAAGGCAGTGAAGTGTTTCATCCGGCAAACAACAGGGGAAACCGTATTGTTTTTGAGCGTCTGCTTGCAGAATATGACAAGGAAAACGGTGCAGAGGATTTCGGGCAGCTTGTGAGTAAACTTTTTTCTGAGTCTTTTACGAAAAAGCCGCTCTCGGAGGATACACTTCTTGTATTTGTCACCAAAAATCTAAATGAACCGTTGGCGGAGTGTATCAGGGAGTGTGTCAGAGAGTATCAGACCTTGGTGATCGTGCCGGTTTACAGAGGGGAGAAAAATTCCCTAAAAGATGCCATTCAAAAAAGTAAGGACAACATGCGTGTTGTAGTTAAGGAGGTGGAGCGGACATGATGTTAAGGAGAGGATTAAAAGCGGTGGAATATCTGCATGCTACTCTTCTTTTTGCAATGTTTGTTCCGCTGGTTTATGCTGTTACAGAATGGTCAGATCCCGCAGGGACTGGAGTTCTGTATCTTAAATGCCTGTTGGTGGCAGTTCCCATCATTGTCACAGAACGGGCGGCAAAGCAGGTCAAGAGTGTGATTCTTTATTTTATGATAAGTGCTTTGCTGTTGGCAGGAGTGGGTGGTATTACCAGATTGATTGTTTTTCTGACAGGTGAAAGGGGAGCTTATAAAGGCTATGAGATCTGCTATTGTGCTGTAATGCTTGCAGAGACACTTTTTATGATCATAAAGCGTTTTGCAGACAGGGTGAAGGCAGCGAAGTGGAGGCGGGAGGAACCGCTTGCAGCTAAGCTGGTGAGCTTTTTAGACAAGCCGACACTGTCCCTTTTGTGGTATTTTGTGGTATTTTATCTGCTTGGATTTTGCCTGAATGCAAAGCTGTTGTGTGACATTGCTTTTTATAGTGTGATCGTATATACATTTCTTGCACTGCTCTACGAATATTTTGGGACGACGAAGGCATATCTGGAGATGAACAAGCGCACGAAGGGGATTCCGAGACGGCGTCTGTATGGGGTGAGTTTTTCGATGTTCCTTATTTTTTCACTGTTTCTGCTCGTCGGAATGATGCCGGGGGTTTTATTGGCAGGTCAACGGCAGTATACGGATATCCGGGAGTGGCTTGACGATATGAAACCGATTCCGCTCGAATTCGAGAGTGATGCGGGATTTCAGCAGCCGGCGGCGGGCGGAGCAGATTGGATGGAGCTTTTAAATGACGGGGAACCGGCGCCGGAGCCTTCAAAAGTTGTAAACGCGATATTCTGGGCAATAGGGATTACATGCGTATTGGCTTTTTTGTATGGCATCATTCAGATAATCCGGCAGGTGCTTCAGGATTTCCGCAACAGCCGCGACGAGAATGGAGATCGGATTGAGGAGATCAAGGACGACCAGATTTTGCAGCGGAAAGAGGATATTTTAGATAAGAAAGGACGCCGTGGCGCGGAGAGCGAGGCAGAGCGTATCCGGCGCCGGTATCGCAAGACAATACGAAAGCACCGAAAGGACAGACCAGCACTGTATGAATCCCCAGCGGAAATTGAGGAGTGTGCCGGCCTGAAAAACGATGAACAGATGCAGCAGCTTCACAGGGAATATGAGCAAGTGCGCTATGGTAATTGATTGGTATGCGTGGCGGAGTACGCAAGGGGGAGCCATATAAAATGAAAGAATATCCATGAATGGCTTGCACAAAACCCAAATTTAGATTAATATAGCATTTATACGATAAAAATGTTTGGTTAAAGGTTGCGAAAGAGGTTATGGAATGAATAGTCGTAAGAAAAAAAGAGGTGGGACTGAGGTGGCATTCCGGCCCCAGACCATTATCGAGGCAAGGTATGACCTTGACAGAAGGCAGAATGATATCCTTGATATCCTGCTTGGGATTGTCGGTGAGGGGGATGACACAGAGGAGAACACACGATACGAGATCAATATCGGCGATGTGAAACATCTCTATGATCTCAAGGATGAATCCAATGCCTACAATTATCTGCAGAAGGCGGTAAAAAAATTTGAGGGACTTGGCTTCCGGTTGAAGGAGGACGAGGGGACAGATATCTACTATCCATGGTTTAGCAAGATCAAATACCAGAAAAAGCGCGGTGATGAGGGCAGGAGTAAGATCGTGCTCGACCTTCACCCGGAGGTTAAGGAGATGATCATATCCGCCAAACAGGGGGCATATTACCGGATCGAGTATCCCTTGAACCTCACCAAGAAATATTCAAAGCGGCTCTATTATCTGTTGAAGGATAAGGAGACTTTTAACGGCGGTGTCTTTGTGATTGCCTTTGATGAGCTTCGCAAGATGATGAAGATACCAGAATCCTATGCGAATGGCAATGTCAAACGAGAGATTCTCGATAAGCCATATGAGGAGATTAATGGCAATACGGATATTTCCTTTGAATATGAATTGATTCACGAGAAGCTTCCAAGCGGACAGAGAGGGATCAGCGCTGTCCGTTTCAAGGTTAAGCGGGTGAAAAGAAACCGCACTATAGTCGAGTATGAGACCATCGAGCAAAACGGTGAGTCTGTCATTGCCACGGAGGAGGAGCAGGAGGTCATTGATCTTTTTGACTGCAGTCTCAAGGAGGCAAAGGATATCCTGCGCACTGCAAAATCAAATGACCGCACACATGAACAGCTGGTCGAGATCTTATCGTATACACTCAAAAAACAGGTTGAGAACAAAGTCGGATATGCACTCACGATCCTGAAAAACGGATACAATGAGCCGACAAGGCTCAGCGGTGAGAGAAAAGGCTCCGCATGGAACAACAAGGATTTGGACACAGCGTACGCGCAGATGAATTTTGCGGATCTGGAGAAACAGATTTTGTCGAATTAGATTTGTATGCATAGATAGACGGAGGGGTAAAGTGGAGCGCTTACAGGCAGTGAATATCGCAAGCTCATATGGAAGAAAAAAAGTTCTCTGCGGAGTGAATATCACAGCCAGTGCAGGACAGTGTGTCGGCATTGTGGGAACGAATGGCTGTGGGAAATCGACACTTTTGAATATCCTTGCCGGTTTGAGAAAAGCAGACGGAGGGGATATCTATTTTGACGGAAACCATGCGCAGGGCAGACAGCTTTTTATCAGTTATGTGGGGTATGTACCACAGGAGAGTAATCTGATACCAGAGCTGAGTGTGATGGACAATCTGCGTCTGTGGTATCAGGATGCAAAGATGTTGGAACAGTCGCTCGAGCAGGGTTTTTTGCAGGCGCTTGGTGTTGATCAGATGTGCCGGCTGAAGGCAGGAAAGCTCTCGGGTGGTATGCGGAAGCGTGTGAGCATCGGCTGTGCGCTGGCAGGAAATCCGCCGGTTTTGATCCTGGACGAACCGGATGCAGCACTTGACCTGCCCGGAAAGGCAGAGATCAGGAAGTATCTTTGCATGTACAAGCAGATGGGAGGCACAGTCCTCCTTGCCACGCATGATGAGATTGATTTGGAGTTATGTGACAGGGTATTTGCCCTGAACAGGGGAGTAAGCAAAGAGATTGACAGGGCTTTGCGGGGGGAATGCTTACTGAATGAGATAAAGGAGTAAAGTGAAGTGGAAGAAAACAACAAATTTGAGACAAACACAGACAGTTCCGGCAGCGGGAGCATGTTGTATGGTGAAGAACCACAGCAGCAGGCAGAGGGAAGTGGATACTCCTCTGTGTATGGTATGGAATCACAACCGCAGGCCACGACACCAGTGCAGCTTGCAAAACCGCTGGAGACAGAGCCGGATTCTCAAGATGCGGCAGCAGTGCAGGTGAACGAGTCGTCGGAATCGGCAACACCGCCACAGGTCACGACACCAGTGCAGCTTGCCAAACCATTAGAGACAGAACAGCTGCCACAGGTCACAACACCAGTGCAGCTTGCAAAAACGTCGTCAGAGCCACAGCCGCAGATCATGACGCCGCAGCAGGCAGTTCCGATGCAGTCAGGACAGTTTTATCAGCCTGGGAATGGTCAGCCCAATTATTATGGACAGCCATTGAACGGCGGTCAGCCGAATCAAAATCTGATGGAGTTTGGCCCGGTGCAGGTTCCGCCTCCAGTTCAGGGAGCACCCGCAGTGAAAACAAAAAAGAACAATACGGGGATTGTTGCTGGCATTCTCTGTGCAGCGGCAGTGGTCATTGCCATTGTGATCGGTGCACTTGCAGTAAAATCGCTTTTTGGCAATGGTGGGCCAAGGCAGCAGCTTGCAAAGGGCATCGCGAATATGACAAAGGAGATGGCAGCATACCGGAGTTCGGTTGCCGATGATATCGGATTGGATGCGTTAAACAAATTAAAGGATACGGCTCCGGTGCATACCAATATCGACTTTTCTTTCACGGATCCCAATGCGTCAGGCAGCATCACCAGTATTAATATTGAAGTGGATGGTGTCACTGACTACAAGAAAAAGATGGCAGAGTACGGACTGAGCGCAGGGGCATACGGATTCAAAATGAATATCGGAAATATTGTCGCAGCTGATAATACATTGTATTTAAGTGCTCCGATGGTATTTCAAAAGGAAGTGTACAGTCTTGAACTGACAAATTTGGGAAGAGATTTCAATAATTCGGCATGGGCTTCCCTGGTGGGCGAAACACTGCCAGAGGATTATTCCGTGACATTGTTTGAGGATGCCAATGCAGAGGACGGCGACGGACAATTCGGCAGGGATAATGAGCTTTTGAAGATCTTTCAGAAACAGGGCAGGATCAATGCAGAATCCATGAAGTTCGAAACCATTGATCAAAAAAGAGAATTCACGTTCGATGGCACATCTGCGGAATATGGCGGTGTGCGGGTTACAATGGACAAGGACGCGTACAATGAATCAATGGAGGCGATCAGGGACGATGTTCTTGCAAGCGAATTCTATGATGAATTGATGAAAGGCTATCAGACGTCATACACAGGTGATTTTGGCGAGTTCAGGGAAGAGATGGATTATGTGATTGAACAGCTTTTTGGACTCCGGTTTGAGCAGGATCCTGTCATTGATTTTTATCTTGATAAAAAGGGACGGATTGTCAATATTTCTACACCAGAGGATATTGCGGTTTCCGGTCAGGATTTGGATATTGAGTTCTTGGCAGTTGATATTGATTTTGCAGGAACGGAACGCACATTGGATTCCATTGAGGGTGGGATTTATGTGCAGGCTGGTGACGAGATTTTATATATGGGGATATCGAGGACTGCTTCCATCACAGAAGATTATTACAGTGAGAATCTGACGCTGAGTATGCAGGAGAATAACAGTGATGATGAGATCACTTTCTGGTATGCAAATAAATGGGGATACAGTGATCAGACTTTTGACCTGCAGATGTCAATCGAAGTGCCTGACACAAGTATTGGAATCCGTGCAGAGGGAGCCTTTACAGATATTGTAAAGGGTGAAAGTTACACCTTTCAGCTCAATCATGGGGCATTGACAATGGACGGTGAGGACATGCTGCTGATGACAGGTTCCATCGGGATAGAGCCGGCGGACAATACGATTGAAGTACCTGAAAATGCGACTAACGTGTTTGAAATGAGTGAGTCAGATATCGAAGACCTGCTCTATGGCATAATGTATTATTGATGGATATGAAAAAAAATAGAATTTGGTTACAAATGGAATATAAGAGGGCGGCTGTCATGCTGCCCTCAATTTTAAAGAAAGCAATAATGTTGTTGGTTGTGTGCCTGATCACTGCTGGTATGATTGCTTTTTGTGCTGGTGTTTTACAAGACCAAGATTATGAGGAGTACAAACTCAAAGTGGGATACGCTGCAGAGGAGAATCAGATTACGGCTTTGGCAGTTGCTTATGTACAGTGTATGGAGTCAATCAAAAGTCTCTGCACCCTTGAGGCTGTCACAGAGCAGGAGGGGAAGCAGCTTTTACAAGAGGGGGAGCTGTCTGCGCTGATCGTACTTCCCGACGATGTCATCAATGAAATCCTGTCGGGGAGCAATACTCCGGCAACGCTGTATCTGCCCGAAAAACGTGACAGTGTTGTGTCAGGCGGCGGTCTGGGTGCGGTGGCAGGGATGCTCTTTGAGGAGCTTGCTTCGGCGGGAATCGGAATGCTTGGCACCGCGCAGGCTGAAATTTATGCGTCTGATGCCCTTTTACGGGAACTGTCAGAGGAATATGGATCAGAAATATTTGCGGACGGTTTTCTGCAGTCAATGTATGATGATATCAACCGGTTTAATCTGCAGGCAGCTGCCGGCAGGGAAAAGCTGTTTCGGAAAAAAACGCTTTCGCTCACAGAAAATGACACATATGTCATTTATTACAAAAGTGCACTTTTCACAATATATCTGATGTTTGCAGGGCTCTTTTTTGGGAAGTACTGTAAGCGGAGCAGTCTGCAGCAGACGATGACAGACAGACGTGTGGGTGTGGTTTATGCAGTGCAGCTCGCAAGTAGATGCCTTGCAGGCAGTGTGCTGATGTCAGTAGTTTTGCTGCTGCCGTTTCTGGCACTGTTTGTGCTGGAGTTGATATCACGGGCAGGCAGTGTGCTGGCAATCGAGGTCACATGGCAGGGATTGGTCAGTCTGTTAGTGATCATAAGTTTTATGACAATATATTTCATGATGATCTATCAGATTGTTGAAAAACGCGAGTCAGCGCTGGTAGTGATCGGAATTTTGGCGGTGCTCCAGTCCTATCTGTCTGGGTGTCTGATACCATCTGTGTTATTGCCCAGGGCAGTAGCGGCTGTTGGAAAGTATCTTCCGGCTGCAATGGTCAAAAAAGGATTTACCATATTGTTTACAGGTGATATACAGTCGTTTTCCTATGTGGTATCGGGGCTTTGCGTGTGGGGGCTGTGTCTGTTTCTGTGCACAGTGGTGTCCATGCATATCGGAGAACGGAATAGGTCGGTGGCAGATATGGGACAGATAACTGCGGATGTTCGTGTCCCGTCACTTGGCATGGTGATGCTGCGGCGCCTGCTGCACAGGAAAAGCATGTGGATCAGCCTGGGAGTGATCGTTGTGTTGTCAGCGGTGGTCAGGAAGGTAGAACAAGGATCGGAAACGCAGATCAGGGCAGCCGTCTATGATGTGTCAGGAGATTATGCGGAACTGCTGAGGGCATATGACGGACTGGTTCAGTTTGAGCAGTACAGGAGTGATGAAGCAGTTCGGGACGCAGTGCTGAAGGGTGAAGTCGAGTGCGGATATGTTCTCCCGGAGACCTTGGCGGATGATATGACTGCCATGCGTGCAGATGGGGAAATCCTTGTATATCAGGATGCGGACGCTATGGCGGTTCCTGTCGTGAATGAGATTTTATTTGAGCGGATCTTTGGGCAGGTGTCACTCGAATGGTTTGAGGATTACATTGCACAAAACAGTGTTATAAAAGAACTGGGGATAAGTGGTGAACGTTTGCGGGAAACTGCGGAGGGCTGCTTTCACAGAGAACTTCAGGAGGGTACCACATTCCGCTTTGAGATCAGAAGGCTGGATAATGGCAATGCATTCACGGAAAATGACAGCAGTGATGCAGATGGGCAAAAGCGGACAGTATATCCTGTATATGTGGTTGCTGTCATTGCAGTGGTCTTGTGTGCACTGCAGGGAATCCTGCAGGTGATCGCTGATGTCAGGGAACAGAACTTTTATAAAAGGAACAGATTGGCAGTATCAGCTCTGACTCTGATATTGCCGGTGATGCTGGGAGTGCTGTGTGCTGGTTTGATCATAATAACAGCTATGGGATAGATGCAGTGCAGAAACTAATATAAATACAATTAAACCTATTGACTTTGTAGGATATAAGTGCTATAAATGAGTATAGGTAATAGAACTAATGGGCAATGAATGATTAGGAGGCTGTTTATGACCATATCGACAAAAGGACGTTATGCCTTGAGAATTATGTTGGACTTGGCTGGTCACATAGGAGAGACGATTAAGCTCAAGGACATTGCGGCAAGGCAGGAAATATCCGAGAAATATATGGAGCAGATTATTGCAGTGCTGAACAAGGCTGGATATGTGCGAAGTACCCGTGGTGCACAAGGTGGTTATCAACTTGTGAAGGCGCCAAAGGATTACACAGTTGGTATGATTCTCAGGCTGACAGAAGGATCTCTTGTGCCGGTCGAGTGCCTTGCCGATCATGCACTTCCCTGTGAGCGCGAGGGCAAATGTGCCACCGTTGAGGTGTATCGGCGCATCTATGCGGCTGTGAACAATGTCATAGACACGATGACGCTGCAGGATCTGGTCGATATCGAGCATGAGAAGGCAGTGGACAATTACGTGATATAATAGGAAATTAGGAGGAAGAAAAAATGATCTACCTTGACAATGCGGCGACCACCAAAGTTTCGGAGGAAGTCTTTGAGTCAATGAAACCATATTTCTGCGAACAGTATGCAAATCCTTCTGCTATCTACAGTTTTGCGGGAAAGTCCATGAAGGCGGTGGATGAGGCGAGGAAAAACATTGCAGACCTGATTGGTGCAAAGCCCAATGAGATTTATTTTACAGCTGGCGGAAGTGAGTCAGATAACTGGGCGATCAAAGCGGCAGCGGAGTTATATAATACAAAGGGAAAGCATATCATAACTTCCACAATCGAGCATCATGCAGTATTGCACACCTGTCAGTATCTGGAAAAACAGGGATATGAGGTCACTTATGTGAATGTGGACGAGTATGGCGTGATAAAACTTGATGAACTTGAGGCTGCGATCAGACCAGATACCATTCTGATCACAATCATGGCGGCAAACAATGAGATTGGCACGATACAGCCATTAAAGGAGATTGGCGGACTTGCGAAAAAGAATGGGATTCTTTTTCACACAGATGCGGTACAGGCATATGGGCATATTCCGTTAAATGTGGATGAACTGGGGATTGACATGCTCAGCGCCAGCGGACACAAGTTCCATGGTCCAAAAGGAATCGGTTTTTTGTATATTCGAAAAGGCGTGCGCATTGGCTCATTTGTACATGGCGGCGCACAGGAGCGCTCACGCCGCGCCGGGACACATAATACACCGGGCATCGTCGGCATAGGAACCGCGGCAGCGCTTGCAGCAGACGGGCTTCAGGCGCGTATGGAGAAAGAGACAGCTCTAAGAGATTATCTGATTAAGAGAGTGCTCACGGAAATTTCATACACTAGGTTGAATGGCCACGAGACGGACAGGCTTCCAAACAATGCAAATTTCTGCTTCCGTTTTATAGAAGGGGAATCGCTTCTCATACTGCTTGACCAGCAGGGAATTTGTGCTTCTTCTGGCTCAGCGTGCACATCAGGTTCACTCGATCCATCTCATGTGTTATTGGCGATTGGACTTCCCCATGAGATTGCACATGGTTCCCTGAGACTGACACTCTCGGAGGAGACGACTAGGGAAGATATAGATTTTACGGTGGATGCAATCAAAAAAATCGTGGAACGGCTTCGCTCCATGTCACCGTTATATGAGGATTTTATAAAACAAAACCAGAAGGAGGAGGCATAAGAATCTATGTACAGCGAGAAGGTAATGGATCATTTTAACAATCCGCGCAATGTGGGTGAGATCGAGAATCCGAGCGGCGTTGGCACTGTCGGAAATGCGAAGTGTGGCGATATTATGCGTATATACCTCGATATAGACGATAACGGAATCATACAGGAGGCAAAGTTTAAGACATTTGGCTGTGGTGCCGCAGTGGCGACCAGCAGCATGGCGACAGAACTTGTGAAAGGCAAGACGGTTCAGCAGGCACTGGAGGTGACCAACAAGGCAGTCATGGAGGCGCTCGACGGCTTGCCGCCAGTGAAGGTGCATTGTTCCCTGCTTGCGGAGGAGGCGATACATGCGGCATTGTGGGATTACGCAGAAAAGAACAATATCAAGATTGAAGGCCTGGAAAAGCCTGTTGATGATATCGAAGAGAAAATGGAAGAGGAATATTGATGCATTTAAAAATCCGGTTTGTGAATGACCGGATTTTTTATGCTTACGGGATGTGTAAGGAAATTAACAGCACATAAAGTTCACAAAAAGTGCATAAAATTTGTTGATAACAGAGACAATTTGCAATATACTATTAGTTAGGTGTAATGTTGTATGGCACAAACTATCTAAAGGAGGACAAAGGATGAAGTATGTGATCTTAGGCGGAGTGGCGGCCGGAACAAAAGCGGCGGCAAAACTAAAACGCCTTGACCGACAGGCGGAGGTATTGATCTTTACAAAAGGTGCAGACATATCCTATGCTGGCTGTGGACTTCCGTATTATATTGGCGGTGATATCGCTTCCAGAGAAGAATTGATCGTGAATTCACCAGAGAAATACGCAGGACTTACGGGTGCGAAGGTACAGATTGGCTGTGAGGCAGTCGGCGTTGAGAGTGACAGAAAAGAAGTGTCCATTCAGCGCACAGACGGCAGTGTTTTTGTAGAAACCTATGACAAACTGATTATTGCGACTGGAGCAGCGCCTTTTGTTCCTCCGGTGGACGGCGTAGGACTTGCAGGGGCATTCTGCGTGCGCACACCGGATGACGCAGTGGCGATCCGCGAGTATGCTGAAGTCAACAAGTGCCGCAGGGCGGTAGTCTGCGGTGCTGGATTTATCGGGCTTGAAATGGCAGAAAACCTTGCGGCACTGAATATGGAAGTGGTTGTGATCGATGCGGCGTCGCAGATCATGCCAAATGCGTTCGACGAGGACATGGCGGGGTTCGCAAAGCGTCAGCTCAAGGCGAGTGGTATGCGTGTGCTAACGTCGGTGAGCCTTAAAGGAATCAATGGAGAGGAGCATGTTGAGAGCGTCAACACGGACAGCGGCATTTTGCCGGCAGATATTGTGATCCTTGCGATCGGTGTGCGTCCAGCGACGGCGTTCTTAAAAGATTCGGGAATCGAGATGTTCAAAGGCACCGTGATCGTGGACGAGAATATGCAGACAAATATTCCAGACATCTATGCAGTAGGGGATTGCGCGATGGTGAAAAACGCGATAACAGACAAACCGCAATGGTCTGCGATGGGATCGACAGCAAACCTTGCGGCCCGCGCGATGGCAAAGAAAATGTACGAGCAGGGCACAGGATATGGCGGATGTCTTGGAACAGGTGTCGTGCGTCTGCTTCCTACTTTAAATGGAGGACGGACAGGTCTCACGCAGGAACAGGCAGCTGCAGCAGGTATTGAGGCGACATCGGTTGTCTGTATCCTTGACGACAAGGCGCATTATTATCCAGGCGCATCGTCCTTTATCATTAAGTTGACAGCAGAGACAAAGAGCCGCCGGCTCCTCGGTATTCAGGTACTTGGTGCGGGGGCTGTTGACAAGATGGTCGATATCGCCGTGACAGGAATTTATAAAGGAATGAAGCTGGATGAATTTGACACGATGGATTTTGCATATGCACCGCCGTTCTCCACGGCGATTCACCCGTTTGTTACAGCATGTTACATACTGGAGAATAAGCTTGACGGCGTGATCAACAGCATGAGTCCGTCAGAGTATGCTTCCGGTGCGGCAAAGGATTACACAGTGCTCGATGCACAGCCGGCTCCGGCAATCCCTAATGCGCGCTGGATAGACTTGTCAAAGGTAGTAGAGCCGATTGAGGGTCTGGATAAAGATGCAAAGCTGCTGCTTGTGTGTGCAAAGGGCAAGAGAGGATACTTTTTACAGAACCGCTTAAAAGCACTAGGCTATACAAACACGCTTGTCCTTGAGGGTGGTGTCACCTTTAATGAAGTGCGGGTGCCACGCAATGGCAAGAAGCTTTCTCCAGAGGAGATCAAGCGTGTGAAAGGACTTGGGTGTCTGCAGGATAAACGTTATGATGATATCTTTAATGTGCGTGTGATTACGAGAAACGGCAAGATCACGGCGGAGGAGCAGAAAAAGATTGCCGAGGCGGCAGAGCGGTTCGGCACAGGTGAGGTGACGATGACCACGCGTCTGACCTTGGAGATTCAGGGGGTTCCGTATGACAGCATCGAGGATGTGCGCGAGTTTCTAGCCGAGGCAGGACTGGAGACCGGCGGTACAGGCTCCAAAGTCCGTCCAGTTGTATCCTGCAAGGGGACAACCTGTCAGTATGGTCTGATTGATACCTTTGGACTTTCACAGAGAATGCATGAGTTGTATTACAAGGGTTATAAAGATGTGGCTTTGCCGCATAAATTTAAGATTGCAGTCGGCGGATGCCCGAACAACTGCGTAAAACCGGATTTGAATGATTTGGGAATTATCGGCCAGCGCGTGCCGGAGATTGACCTCTCAAAATGCCGTGGCTGTAAAGTGTGTCAGGTGGAGAAAGGCTGTCCGATCCATGTGGCACAGATGGAGGATGGCAAGATTCATATTGATGCAGGAACCTGCAACCGCTGTGGCAGATGTATCGGTAAATGCCCGTTTGGCGCAGTGAACGAGTCCGCGAAGGGATATCGTATTTGCATCGGTGGACGATGGGGTAAGAAAGTGGCACAGGGACATATGCTGGATAAGATCTTCACTTCCGAGGAAGAGGTTATCGATATGGCAGAGCGCGCGATTCTGCTCTTCCGCGATGAGGGACTTTCCGGGGAGCGTTTTGCGGACACGATCGACCGGCTTGGCTTTGATTATGTGCAGGACAAACTGCTCAACAGCAAGATTGACCGCGAGCAGGTTTTGAAGAAGACCGTGGTAGGCGGAGCAACTTGTTAACATGTAAAATAAATATACAATAACAAAACAAAAATAGGAGGTAGAAAGAAATGGAGAAGAAACGCAACATTATAGTAGGACAATCAGGAGGACCCACATCTGTGATCAATTCAAGCTTGGCGGGGGTGTACAAGACTGCCAGGGAGAGAGGCTTTCATAAGGTGTATGGCATGCTGCATGGGATTCAGGGATTTTTGGATGAACAATATGTGGATCTGTCCACACAGATTCATTCGGATATGGATATTGAGCTTTTGAAGCGCACACCATCGGCATTTTTGGGATCTTGCCGTTTTAAGCTGCCGGAAATTCACGAGAATCTGGAAATATATGAAAAAATATTTCAAATACTGGATAAACTGGACATTGAGACATTTATTTACATTGGCGGAAACGATTCGATGGACACAATCAAAAAGCTGTCTGACTATGCGATCATAAAAGGTCACTCACAGAAGTTTTTAGGTGTGCCTAAGACGATTGACAATGATCTTGCACTCACTGACCACACACCTGGATTTGGAAGTGCGGCAAAATATATCGCGGCTTCCACAAAGGAAGTAATCCGCGATGCGCTGGGACTTGCCTACCACAAGGTTATGATTACGGTGATCGAAGTGATGGGGCGCAATGCAGGATGGCTTACCGGTGCGACGGCGCTTGCCAAGACAGAGGAGTGTGAAGGTCCAGATTTGATCTATCTTCCAGAAATTCCTTTTGATATTGATAAATTTCTAAAAAAAGTGCAGGAGCTGCTGGAGACGAAGGAGTCCCTGACAATAGCAGTGTCAGAGGGAATCAAACTCGCAGATGGCAGATATGTCTGTGAATTGTCAGGCGGTGCTGACTATGTGGATGCATTCGGACACAAGCAGCTTCAGGGAACAGCTGCATATCTGGCAGGGTATCTCGGCGCAGAGATCGGGTGCAAGACACGCAGCATTGAGTTCTCCACATTGCAGAGAAGTGCGTCCCACATGGCGTCGCGTGTCGATGTGGATGAGGCATTTATGGTGGGCGGTGCCGCTGTGAAAGCAGCAGATGAAGGTGATACCGGAAAGATGGTTGTCATTGACCGCGTATCAGACGATCCGTACATGAGTGCTGCCGGCATCTATGATGTGCACCGCATCGCAAACAATGAGAAATTGGTTCCAAGAAACTGGGTGAATGAAGAAGGCAATTATGTGACCGACGAGTTTATCAACTATATTGAGCCGCTGATTCAAGGTGATTATCAGCCATATATGGTTAATGGTCTGCCGCAGCATCTGGTTCTGCGGATGGATTAGGGAGGAAATGATTATGCGGTTCGAACAGTTGCAGAAGGACATGATGGCGGCGATGAAAGCGAGGGATAAAGTGCGTAAGGACGCACTTTCCGCGCTTGTGTCTGCAGCAAAAAAGGTTGCCATCGATGAGGGCTGCCGGGACAATATCAGCGAGGAGATCGTTGACCGTGTGATCTTGAAAGAAATCAAGTCCGTAAAGGAACAGCTTGACACCTGCCCGGATTCAAGAGAGGATTTAAAGCAGGAATATCAGGCGAGGTATGATATTTTTCAGGAATATGCGCCGCAGATGATGTCGGCAGAGGAGGTGGAGACATTCATCACAGAGAAGTTTGCCGATATCGTAGCCCAGAAAAATAAGGGCATGATCATGAAAAATGTCATGCCTGAATTGAAGGGAAAGGCGGATGGCAGTGTGATCAATCAAGTTGTGGCCAGACTCTGTGAGTAGGAAAAATATAGTGAGAAAGACGTATGGAATGAGAGCATTTCATACGTCTTTTTATGCACACGCCGATGCAGACGAAATATGCCGCTGGAGTGTGTAAGGAAATGATTCATAAGGATATCTTCATATCGGTGTTCAAGCAGTTTATGAAATAATAGATAGTAAAATTGTATGATGCCTGTTATAATGATAAATGATGAGGTACTGTATGGGAATAATATGGATTGGGGTAATAGGAACATGGAAAAGCTTCTTATACTTACTGGGAAAAGGAATAAAGTACAGATTGCAATTGGATTGATATTGGTAATGATGTTATTGCTGTCAGCTGCTGGATTTGTGAAAAAGGAGCAGGTGGATTCTCCACAGGAAAAGGGGATAGACAATGCCCCGGATGAAGCGGAAATTGAGAGACGTGCAGAGGAGATACTGAATTCTATGTCATTAAAACAGAAAGTATACCAGATGTTTATTGTGACACCAGAGGTGCTGACGGATGGTGCCAATGTCACGACAGCAGATGAGACGATGCGCATTAAGCTGGAGGAGTATCCGGTCGGAGGGCTGGTCTATTTTTCCAGAAACTTGATTGATGCTGCGCAGACCAGAGAAATGCTGCGTTATACGCAGGAAGCCGCAGAGGACATGGAAGGGATACCGCTTTTTCAGTGTGTGGATGAGGAGGGCGGAACAGTTGCACGTGTTGGAAACAACAAGGGCTTTGATGTTGCAAAGATCAGACCGATGGGGAATATAAAGTCGGAAGAAGGTGCATATGAGGCAGGAAATAAGATAGGCACATACTTGAAAGAGCTGGGGTTTAATCTGGATTTTGCACCGGATGCAGACGTCTTGACCAATCAGAACAATACCGTGATCGGCAATCGCTCGTTTGGGGTGGACGCTGGGACAGTACTATGCTTTGCCAGCGCGTACTCTGACGGGCTGCATGATAACGGGATATTGAGCACTTTCAAACATTTTCCGGGGCATGGCGCCACGGAGGCAGATACACATGAGGGTTTTGCGTACACGGATAAGTCGTATGAAGAATTGTTGTCGGCAGAACTGATTCCGTTTGCAGGTGCCGGGGAGGCAGGGATTGATCTGGTTATGATTTCCCATATATCTGTGCCGACAGTCACAGGGGATTACACTCCCTGTTCTCTGTCATATAAGATGGTGACAGAAATTCTGCGCGGTAACTTGGAATACGACGGAATCATCGTGACAGATGCCATGAATATGGGTGCTGTTATTGAAAAATACACCAGTGAAGATGCCGCAGTTGCTGCGGTCAACGCAGGTGTTGATATGATACTGATGCCAGCAGATTTTCATCAGGCAGCAGAGGGAGTGATCTCTGCCGTCGAATGCGGTGAAATCAGCGAGGAACGGATTGACGAATCCGTGGGACACATTTTAAGGGTTAAGCTGCGGATGAATTCATTTCAGAATTGATTTTTATACCACAAGTATAATGACAAATTAGCGTAAAAGCCTTTATTTATGCGGTTTGTAGATGTTTTGCATAGCATTTTACCCCAATAAATACCCCAATTTTATATTTTAAAGCCCCTTTATGACTGCTGCCATGAGGGGCTTTTGTAATAGTATATAGTACTATAGTTATATAAGTGTTTGATTAGTAAAGAAATTGAAAGAGTCATCATGAATAAGATCAGGGTGATTCTTTTTTGGTGCTAAGGAATTGTAGAAAAATTAACGCTCAAATTCTGAATCCTTTTATGATATATGACCATCCATGGTGTGGACCTATGTAATCAATGTCAATTGCATCAAAGTTTTCATCAGTCACTTTAATGCCAGTTTCATAAACATTCTTATCAAGCATGCATACAACAGACAGTCCATTCTCCGTGGTCGTAGATTGAATGAGGTTCACTACAGTCTGAACATCGACCAATGGTTTGCCCTGCCAGTGCTTTGTAATGTAACAGAAGAGACGGTGTTCGACTTTATTATACTTGGATGTCCCTGGTGGATAATGGATGACCTCGATCTCCTTATCAATCTCCTCAGCCAGTTCTGCCAGTGCAAGTTTCCACAGCCTGTTCCTGGTCCCGTTGCTCCCGCCACAATCACATGTGATCACGATCCTTTCAGCGTACTGGAAGTTCTCCCTGCCTATCGTGTACCACCACCGGCGGATGCTCTCCACTGAAAACAAACCTGTGTCAGCGCTTGTCCCCAGGTTTACAAATGCGGCATTGTCATTTAGCACATATACGCCATAAGGAGCCACTTTTCCGAGTTCTGGTATGAAAAAATCATGGTCAGACACCAGACGTGGTGATCCACAGGCGCGGTACTCTGTCCCATCGTTTTTGAAATTCCCGATATTCTCCTTCTTCTTTGTGTCAACGGAGATTACAGGGATACCATCCTTGAGGGCTTCCCTGGTCTCCGATCGGATGAATTCAAACTGCTCATTCCGGTCAGGGCTGGGAGTGCCCACCTGCTCCATCTTGCGGTTTTTTTGACGGCTGTAACCAAGCTCCTTTACGATTCTCTGTACTGTGCTTTTTTCAATGGTAATCCCCTTATCAGACAATGCTTTTGAGATATTCCGAAGGCTGCATGATGTCCATTTTCCGCCTTCTGGAGAACCATAAGTCTCATCATCAAGGATTTCCTGTACTGATTTTATGATGTCTGGGTAGGTCTCTTCCACTGGCTTGCGCCCTGCCCCGCTGCATCGGATATATCCATCATCAGGTGATTCTTGTGATGAAAGTTCAGCAACCCCCCGGCGTATTGTAGAGATCGCAACCCCTGTGCGCTGGCTAAGGATACTCAGGGCTCCATGCCCAGCCTGGACAGCAGTCTCGGCAAGAAAAAGGCGGCGGTCTCGTTCGTTCAAAACATTACGAATCTGGTTAAAAGCATCTGAATATATATTAAGTTTATTTATAGCTTCGTTTGTCATGTTGGCTAACCTCATCTCTTGTATTTAGTCAACTATAACACATATATTACTATTGAGCAATTATTTTTCTACAGTTCCTAAATCACAATTTTTGAGTGTATCAGCATAGCGTAAAACCTCTATAAAATGGTACAACTGCTTCGTCAAAATGTAGGATAATGGAAGAAAGAGCAGAAAGGAAAAGTATTCACACAGTGGTCAGTACAGGGAGGTGACCACGTTTTGTATCATGAAAATAAACCTGCAAATGTGGGGTAATCATTTGAATGGAGGGATAGGGAATGGGGGCAGAGATGTCAGCGGAAGCTATCGAAACAAGAAGGGCTTATCAAAGAGAGTATCGGAGAAGGAACAGGGAGAAGATTAACAGCCAGCGAAAGAACTGGCGTGCAAGGAACCGGGACAAGATACAGCAGTATAACAAGGGATACTGGGAGCGCAGGGCAGAAAAGGCGAAGAACATCAGGGCATCATGGGAAGAGTATGGAATCACACCTGAAAGGCTGAACGGACTGATGGGGATTGCAAAGTCTGATGAATATGCAGGGATTGTGATGGAGTGTGCCCTCAAGGCTGACAGGAAATCCGCGGGACATATCATTTTGTCAGTGACAAAAGGTCTCTCCTACGAGCATGTGGAGTTCCATGAAGAATTGGGGCGGTGTCCGCTTGGGAGGACTGATTTCTATGGGGCAAGGCGGTTGTTTTTCCATTACCTGGACATTGCATTAAGAGATAAGGCATAGGAGGAACGATAGCATGGATAATTTGTTGAAAACGGTTATAGAGCGTGAGGTGGACAGGCAGCTTGAAGGGCAGAAAGACAAGCTGGAGGAATGCATCTTCCGAGGGTGTGAAGAATCAGACAGTTGGGAAGAAGTCTGTGCAAAGATGGTACTGAACGGAATAACAGTCGGCACAAAACTTGCTGCGCAGATGGCAATAGACATATTGATTGGATCCGGCGTGTGTAAACCCAAAACTGATGACGAACTTAGAAAAGAGCTATTTTTGGTTGCGCAGAAGGAAGACAACTGAATGAACATGAAACAGATAAAAACAAATACCGGCTGATAACAGGATTCAGCCGCTAACCTGAAAAATTTACGGGCAGACTTGCAAAGGCATCTCTGCTTAGATGGAGGTGTCTTTTTATTATGCCACAGTATGACGGAAGTATAAGGATAAACACACAAATCAATACGCAGAATGCATCATCACAGCTTATGAGTCTTGAAAACCGTATTGTCAAAACTGCTGATAAGATAGCGGAGCTGCGCTCGAAAATGGACTCTTTGAGGAATACAAAAGTACCTACTGAAGAATATGCCAAACTGCAGAAAGATATTGAAAAAGCAGCACAGAAAATTGGACAGTTAAAAGCACAGCAGGAGTCTTTGAAAAGTTCTGGGAATATGTTTTCTGATGACTGGAAAAAATTGTCAGAGCAGGCGCAGGAAGCTTCACTGAATATCCGAAATATCAAACAGGAAATGGAAGCGCTTAAAAGCGCGGGCACGGCAACAAAACAGGTGCCAACGGAAGAATATGCAGAATTAGAAAAGAAACTGGAAAGCTCCAGAAATTTTCTGGCCAGATTTACAGACGAACAAAACAGACTTACGGCAGCCGGAAAAGAATTTACAAGCGAATGGAGAGAGTTATCCCAGTACATAGAGCATGAGTCCTCGCTGATCAGGGAGATTGAGCAGCAGATGCAGAGCCTCAAAGATTCTGGAAAGGCGACAAAGGAAGTCCCAACAGAGGAATACGCACAGTTACAAAAGCATCTGGAAAAATGGCGTGCGACCGAAAATGCAATCATAGCTGAACAGCAAAAATTAAGGGAATTAGGAAAGCAGTTCACAAGCGAGTGGAATAATTCCGCCAACAGGATAAGGGAAACACGTGCGCAGATCAGCAGCATAAGCGCAGTCATGAAAGACCTGGAGGACAAAGGGAAAGCGTTTACTGCAGGCGGGGAAACGGAGGAATATGCGCGGCTTGAACAGCAGCTGGGCTATCTCCAAAATGATTATGAAGTATTGCAGCAGAGGCAAAAAGAGGTTAGTGCAAGAAATGGGGAAGCGGTATCAGGTTTTAAACGCCTTGTAGATGCTGCGAAAAGTGCCCTTAAGAAGATGATAGGTTCATTTAGTGGTTTTAATAAAACCGTAAAAAGTACCAATGCCTCTTTAAAGTCTGCATTGAAAACCATTTTAAAATACGGACTCGGGATAAGGAGCGTTTACGCGCTCATTAACAAGTTTAGAACAGCGGTAAAGGAAGGATTTGCTAACCTTGCCCAATATTCCACACCCGTAAATGAAAGTCTGTCAATGCTCAAATCGTCTCTCACACAGCTAAAAAACAGCCTTGCCACGGCATTTGCACCGATCCTGACGACTATTGCGCCACTGTTAAAGACGCTTATCGACATGATATCACAGGCGGCAACCTATGTCGGTATGTTTATCGCCACTCTGACAGGAGCGAGTACCTTTACAAAGGCTATAGCTGTGCAGGAAGATTATGCAGCATCACTTGAAAAGACCGGCAGTGCAGCCAAAAAAGCAGCAGGGGCATTGGCAAAGTTTGATGATCTGGACGTATTGGCAAAACCTACTTCCGGCGGTGGAGGAGCTGGGGCAGGACAAGTACCTGTTGAGGACATGTTTGAAGAAGTTCCAATTGAAAGCGAGATTGTAAGCCTGGCAGACAGATTCAAGGAGATTATGTCCAGTCTCTTTGCACCATTGAAAGAAGCATGGAGCCATGACGGTGTTTCTGTAATGGATTCATGGAAGCATGCCCTGCAGGAAATGCAGAATCTTATGAGTGATATAGGGCGCGACTTCCTTACCATGTGGAATGAAGAAGCCACTGTCCAGATGTTTTCGGACATGGTCCACATTGCCGAAGATATTGGTGCTGTTATCGGGAATCTTGCACACAGCCTAGATGAAGCATGGAACAAAAACCAGATAGGACTGAGTATCCTTGAAAACATTCGTGATATCTTTGCAATCATTATTGAACATATCAGAAATGCGGCTGATGCAACGGTTGTATGGAGTGAAAATCTTGACTTCTATCCACTCTTAGAGTCCGTAAATGGGCTTCTGGAAGCCCTCAAACCACTCACAGACACGATAGGTGAAGGGCTTGAATGGTTCTGGACGAATGTCTTACTCCCCATGGCAGGGTGGACGATAGAAGACGCAATACCAGCTTTTCTTGATATGCTTTCATCAGCATTAGATTTACTCAATTCTGTGTTAGATGTGTTTAAGCCTTTAGGTGTCTGGTTATGGGAAAACTTTTTACAGCCGCTTGGTGAATGGGCAGGAGAAGCAATCATATCCGCGATGGAAACCATCACAGATTTATTGACAAAACTGGGTGACTGGATATCAGACCATTCAGAGGCTATCCAGAAGTTTATCTCCATTGCCGCACCTGTTGCCGGGATTGTCCTGGCAATCGCAAACGCAGGAACGATTCTGTCAGCAGCAGTCGGCATTTTGAGTGGCGTGCTTGCAGCACTGACCTCACCCATTACGTTGATTGTTGCAGGGATAGCAGCACTTGCGGCAGGGTTTGTGTATTTGTATGAACAGAGTGAAGATTTCAGGAATCTTATTGATGGACTGGGAGAACGAATAAAGGCTTTATGGGAGGAGCATTTAAAACCTCTTTTTGACAATCTGGTTGAAATGTTTGGTTTGATAGGTGAAGCGTTGCTGTTTATGTGGGAAGAGCGAGTAAAACCGCTTATAGACTGGCTGGTTGATGTGCTTGTTCCAACAATAACAGATATCTGCGGTATAGTAATACAGGTTGTTGAAGATGCAATAGCTTTTGTAACGGATATCATAAACGGAATAATTGAGATTGTAAATGGTGTGATAAACATACTTATTGGTATTGCCAAAGGCGATTGGCAACGTGTCTGGGACGGTTTTGCAGGTGTTATACAAGGCGTTGCAGATGTGATAAAGAGCATTATCAACGCTATCATAGGGACTGTTGAGGGTGTTGCAAATGCTGTTGTAGCAGCTGTCAACACTATGATTAGGGCGATAAATTCCATTAGTATAGATATTCCAGGTGGACAACATATAGGTTTTAATCTTAGCGAGGTGCCTAAAGTTTCAATCCCACGCCTTGCAAACGGTGCAGTAATCCGTGGTGGCAATCCATTCATGGCGATTCTGGGCGATCAGCCGGCAGGGCGAACCAATATTGAAGCACCGCTTGCTACGATTGAGCAGGGTTTAGAAAACGTCCTGGACAGGCGTGGAGGGTATGGACAGGGTAACATTTCCATGAACCTTACATTGAATTGCAACGGTGAGGATTTCGCCCATGCGTTCATACCAGATGTTCTTTCAGAGCTTGGGCGGCTTGGATATAATGTGGAGGTGTTGGGAACGAATTAAAAATAGTGTAAGCGGCAGTTGCAATTGATTGATACAAGGTGTAGTAGAAAGCATTGGGAATGTAAGACATTTTCAGTGCTTTCATTGTATTTACTTTGAGGTGGTGTCCAAATAAATGATGCATTGTGCGACATATTGGAACAGCTAGTTGGTGACAGTTTCAGTAGGGTACATCGGATAGAACATATAATCGCAAAAATGGCAGCAGAGCTAGAATAAATATTGTATTTATACAAATATATTTCATTTTGCGGCTGGATATGGTAAAATTTGTCATATTCGATAAAATATTAGAAAAGCGAGAAAAGAGTATGAGTTTTATACAAAAGATACTTAATGTTCTGAATAAAAATAGTTTGAAAGGCAATATTACAATCTCAATCCCAGAGTCGGATTCTTTATTAGAATACAATAGAGACGAGTTTTACCAAAGAATTATAGTACTGCTCAATGAAATTCTTATTGTTAAAGCAAACGCCAAAATTGACAGGGTAAATGAATTGGCAATCGTTATAAATCAAACAACTGATAGGAATATTTTTTACGCTTCTGTAGACGAAATAGAAAATATATTAATCGAACTATCTGAAATAGAGCAAAAATTAAATCTGTCTCAACCGCCATCAGAGCATTTAAAAAAATTCAGAAACGCCAAAGACAAACAAATTGCACTTTTAGAAAAGCGTATATCGGAAGAAGCAAATGCGCAATCGTCTGATAAAAATATAGCTGATACTCAAAATGAATCATTTGATTCGCATGTATCTGAAGATATCCAAGAAGGCTTATCTGTTTTTGAAGCTTATAAGATGTTGGAAAAAGCCAAAAAGCTTTCAGAAATAGCAAATGAAACCACTGATAGAAAAGAATTTTATGATTCCATAAACGAGATAAAGGTTATTTTGGCGGAGTTGTCGGAATATGAGGGCAAGTTGCCGTTTATAAGCTCACCGTCCACCGATTTGAAAAATTTGGAACAAATAGAACAAAGTCAAATAAAACTTTTAGAAAAACGAATATCAAAAAATAAAAGGCTCGATGTATCTGTTGAACAAAAAGAAGCTTCTGACCCATACAAAGATTACTATGATAGAATAAACACTGAAAAGGATAACAACCTTAATCTATCGTTTGAAGATGTTGAAAAATATGATATGAAGCCTTTTGATTTAAAAAAGCCTTTTGTAACAGATGGGAATTTTACAGTCATTGAACTTGACGGGGAAAATCTCCAAACAGCAAAGGCGGCATTAATCCTTGTTAATAGGTTGCTTACTCCATATAACAATTTTTATGAAAAGCCATTGCCCACAAAAATAACAACCGACTATATTTTAAACCAAAAACTTCCATATTCGCATTTACGACTTAATCCATATACTTATTCCTATGCTGACAGGGAATACCCCATTCTTTTATGGCTTTCATATTATGGGTATTATGGAAATGAATATCTGTACAAAATTAATTTTGATAAAGATGGAAAAGTAGGGAACTGTGATTTGCAATTTTATAATTACACTGTTCAAATAAGAAAAAATAATAATGAATTATATGTGAAGAAAATCAGTGAAACATTAAAAGAACCGCCGTATGGAACCAAAGTACTATATGTAAATAAGACTAAATACAAAAGCAATAGAAGTTCGCAAAGCTTTAATATGAATCTGTATGATGTTGAACGCTATGCCATAGAATGTAATGCCTATGTTATACGTGAGGAAAGAAAAGAACAAAATAATAAATACAATTTAGAAAAGAGGTAAGCCAGGGCATCTATTAAATGTCCTGAATGTGAGAAAGAAGTATCAGGCAAAATGACATCATGTTTCGACGATGAAAAGCCTTAACTGATTTTTGAGCCGGAAAAGCCCGGAAATCAAGGAAAGTTTGTTGCTGTCCTGCTGCCGGAATGGCGCTTTTATCTCAAATTTATCTCAATTCAATAGAGTTTCATAAAATAAAAGCCCTTGCTACTGGAAAAAGCAGTAAGGGCTTGGGTGTGTCAGATTAAGTGTGTAAGTTGTTTTCGAAAAGCTGCCCCTTAAAACTGCTTAGAAGTCATCCTTAAATCCTCGGAAGCCTGTCAAGGTAAGCCTTCCAGCCTCAGTTATGAAAGGAAAACTCTTTTTCAGCCTGTCATCTTTAGGAAATTTATTTTATGCACATTTTTTCTGAGTTTTTCTATAGTTATCCACATCGTATAGCGGCACTTTTCCTGTGTTTCTTTTTTTGTGCATAATTTTGTTGTTTCTCTCTTGGCAGGCATCACTTCCTTTGCTATACTTATTTCAGTTGACTGGTGCGCAGTGCGTATCATTCCAATTTATATCTTCCCCTTCTGTTAGCTGCCAGCCAAAGCTTTCTAACAGTTCGGAAGATATATTTTTGTGTTTCTTTTTTATTTCCATTTTCTTCAGGCAGAACCATTCATACAGCTGCTTCACCATATCTGATATCTGCATCATCAGGTAATGGTTCTTCATCGCAGTAGCATCCCAGCTGCAGGCATGGGTGATGTCCCCCTGCCAGTTCTTCTGGCGGTTGAAGCCCTCATTCTCTATCTTCCAGCGCTTCCTTCCGGCATCTGCCGTTTTCTCTGCATTCTTTCTGGTTATGCGTATGCTTGTAAGCCATTAGAACTCCGTCCGCACAGCCTCTCCGTTCACAATCTTTTCCTCCCAGAAACGCAGCATGTTCACCAGCTTCCCATTATAATCAATTCCGTTGACGTATTCTGCATGCCCTGACGTTTCCTTTTCCGGGATGTTTTCATATTCCTCCGTAATGCTGGGAATGCTTCCCGTTTTATACCGGATGATGAATTTCCAGCCGTTATCACGGCAGATGTCCATTACCGGTTCTGATGCATACAGGCTGTCTGCCAGCAGTATGATGGGCAGCCGCGGATATGCCTTTTTTATCTTCCCTGCCAGCCTCTTAAAGGCTTTTGTTTCACAATCCTGCTTCCGTTTCTCCTCACTCATGTGTTTCTGCCTTTCAGCATCTTCTCCATTATTTTCTATAAATTCACTGGCTATGCTTACAATCAGGCTCTCTCCTAACACAATCTTCGCTTCCAGCACGTCGCAGTGGTAATTCACTGTTTCTTCCTCTGTCCCTTTGTTATAATGACGTTCCAGGCATCCATCATTGAGTTTGCGCCTCCCGGAATAAGTCTGTGTTCCATCTACGATCACAAGCCATTTCTTCTGAAATCTGGTGTCATAAAAGGCTTTGCTGCGGATCAGTCCACAGACCTGCTTCTGCTGCACCTTCTGCAGTTCATCCGGTGAAAGCCTCTCAAAATATTCATTAACCGTGACTGCATGGGGAAGGTATTCTTTCCCTTTTCGTCCCATAAACTGGTATGGATTTTCCACAACCCTTTCACGGTTGAACTCATATGTCATTGACTGCATGCTTTTGATTCCGGCTATTCCTTTATAGAACATAGTCCCCAGCAGTTCATCGTTGGAATACTCTGTATAACTCTGGTTTCTCGGATCTTTTGTATCTGCAAAATCACGGAACAGGTCAGGACAATACTTATTCCTGATCTTATTGCACTCCGCTACTGGATTGCTTTCCAGTTTTCTCCGAATTCTCTCTTGTTTCCTGCTCATATAGGTTCCTTTGCGAAAAACTTTTTTCTTTTATTTTACTACTTTTCCCACAAAAAGGCTTGTTTCCTGCATTATTTAGTGCGAATTATTTTTTCCTTTCAAGCCTGTTCCAGCCTTTACAGGCTTTCGAGGATTTGATATAATCCCTGATGGCAGTTTTAAGGAAATACACAGTTTATCT
Organism: uncultured Lachnospiraceae bacterium; assembly: GCA_947175175.1. Lineage (GTDB taxonomy): Bacteria > Bacillota > Clostridia > Lachnospirales > Lachnospiraceae > COE1. The sequence goes on along the minus strand of CAMWLV010000009.1, from coordinate 5,563 downwards.
GACACTCTCAAGGGCTTTAATATGTTTATTTTTCCCAATGATATAATATTTCACCTACTGCTTTTTTTACCATTTCACCAGCTTTTAATTTGCAATACTCAATATTATCATCCCCGGAAACAACCCGGAAAATATGTCCGGTTTGGTTGGTAATGTCTTGCAGTGCTTCTTTCGCCTTGTCTGACGCTATTTGTATATCTTTGTAATAATTGCAATAATTTTCATAAGCCTTGCTTGAGCCATCAACAATATTGCGGTTGGTAACTTCCACATAGTAAGTTCCACGGGATATTTCTCTAAGCAGTCCAACTATATATTTATCTATGAAAGTATTAAGCAGGCGTTTCAGGACGGCATCTTGTGTGATTTTTTTAATAGTTTCTATGGATTCGCTGTTTAGTCCGATTTCATTGGATGCTGTCATGTTTTCATAGTGCCTACTGTCATTTTCTCCTAAAAGATATTCATAGGGAACATTAAAATATTTGTGATATGCTTGCAATTCTGATAATGATGCAGCTCTCCCATGTTCCAATTCTGATATTTTAGGGGCGGCAATTCCTAAATCTTTAGATAAGTCTTTTGCTTTGTACTCCTCCATGTCATTTGGATTGAGTTCCATTCTTAATTTCCTGAATCTGTTTTCCATAATTTACCCCCATAAGTTACTAAAATGGTAATTTGATTATCAGATTACTGTATAGGTAACTTATTTGGTAATAATTCCCACAACTGGAAGTAAACATGATAAGATACCCATATGGTAAACAATAATTATTGATTACTAAAATGGTAACATAGAAAATGCAGAATGTCAATAGGAGTGAATAGAATGGCAAATTTAGAAATCAGGGAAGAAATCAGGAAAAGCAGATTGTTTCACTATGAGATTGCGGATGCGCTTGGGGTATCGGAATCAGCTTTCAGTAAATGGCTTCGGTCTGAAATGGATGCAGAGAAGAAAGAAAAGGTTATGCGAGCAATCGAAAGTATAAGGGGGGTGCAAGTGAATTTTGAGAAATAAAACAGTATTTTTGAAAGATTTATGAGAGTTTTTTGATACTTTTATGGAACTTTTTAGACACTTTTTAGATATGTTCTTTCTGCTAAAGCTGGTATACCATGAAAGCATAAAGAAACACAATAACAAACAATAAAAGAAAGGTGATTTTTATATGAAGAGTAGATTGGTTAGAACAGAATCGGGAATTGATGTTAAAACGGGCAGAATAGAGCAGGCATGTCAACGTTACGGAGTTGGAAGAAATACTATGCGGCAGATTGCTGAGGATGCAAATGCCGTTATAAGAATCGGGCGTAACTATTTGATTGATTTTCCCAAAGTTGATAAGTATATGGATGCTTTATCAGGTGAGTAAATGAGCGAGGTTTTCAAAGATAATGACAGAATAGGGGTGCAATAGTGACTTATGATGAAATACTAGATCATTTTCAAGTGCAAAAGCATTATCCTGACAAGGCACAGTGCAAATGCCCGGCGCATGATGACAAGCAAGCGTCCCTGACTATCACAAGAGGGCGTGATTCCGTCCTTATACACTGTCATGCAAATTGCAGTATTGAAAATGTATTGTCGGCAGCAGGCTTGAAAATGTCTGATTTATTCTATCAGGAAAAGCGGACTGGTAGCAGTTGGCAAGTCTATATTGAGAGCCGAGAGAAAAAGCCTATTGAAGCAGTTTATAATTACGTTTCTATTAACGGCGGCTATGCTTTTTCTAAAGTGCGGATGCAGGGAAAGAAAATGATATATGGCACGTTGGCAAGTGAGCGTTTCACCTACGGACTGGGAGGACGGACACGGAAAGAGTTATGCGCTGTCTATGCTCCTGACGGCGTACAAGCCATAAATAAGGCGATTTCAGAGGGAAAGCCTATATTTATACCAGAGGGAGAAAAAGACACTGATACACTGGCAAAACAAGGCTATACAGCTTTTTCCTACGGCGGTGTGAATGATTGGGCGGCAGATATGGCGCAGCTATGCAAAGGGGCGGTTGTCTATGTACTGGCCGACAATGACGAACCGGGGCGGCGTGTCGCAAATACTATTCAGAGCGACTTGCAAGGCATAGCGAAAAGCGCAAAGGTTATTGTTCCAGTGCCGGACATTCCCAAAGCTGATATATCAGACTATTTTGCAGCAGGACACAGCAAGGAAGAATTTGAGAGCCTTTTGCAGCAGGAAACCGTTACAGAAAAAAGTACAGAGGGAAACACGCTTGACTTGTCACAGTTTCATCTTGTGAATAATAAAGGCGTTCCGACAGGCGTATTTGATGAAGCTATCTTTAAATACATAAAGCGGCAGCAGGATTTATTTGTTTGCGGCGGTACGGTCTATATCTATGACGGCGGCTATTTTAAAGCTGATTCAAGCGGCGCAAGGCTGAAAACAATGATTAGCAAACTGATATATCCGCAGTTCATCAAAAGTACCACACTGAAAAGAATATATGACAGATTTCTTTGTGATATATCCCTGGAGGTGCCTTTTGAGGAATTAAATTGTTATCCGGCGCACTGGATATGTTTTGAAAATGGGATGTACGATTGCAAGGAAAAACGTCTGCTGCCGCACAGCCCTAAATATAAAGCCATAAATCAGATACCGCATGAGTACAAGCCGGATGCAGTGCATGAGGGGAAAAGGACAGAGGAATTTTTAAACTTTATCTGCCCGGAGCCTGACAGCCGGGAAATGCTTTTACAGTTTTCAGGATATGCACACACAAAGGATGTAGGACAGCAGAAATTTCTTGTATTGCTTGGAGAGGGCGGCAGCGGAAAAAGCACATTTATAAGGCTAATGGAATCATCCGTTGGGAGCCGGAATCTGTCAAATATCAGTCTGACCGATTTACAACAGCGGTTTGCAAGTTTCGGGCTTATGGGTAAGCTGCTGAACAGTTGCGCAGATTTGGAAATATCAGCCCTTGAAGATACTGCAATCATTAAAAAGGTTTTGGGGGAAGATACGCTAAGGGCAGAGCAAAAGGGGCGTGATGCAATTTCTTTCAAGAATTATGCAAAGCTGATATTTTCCACAAACGAACTGCCAGTTGTAAAGGCTGAAAAAACAAACGGCTTTTATCGGCGGCTTTTGGTACTTCCCATGAACAGAGTGCCGGAGAGAAAGAACCCTAATTTGCTGAATGAGCTGTTACAGGAAATTGACTATTTTGTATGGCTTTCCGTGCAGGCACTTGAAAGAATGTATGAAAAAGAGATTATTGTAACCTCTGCTGAATCTGAAAAAGCCGTTGCACAGCTACGAATGGACAGTGACACGGTGCAGGCGTTCCTTGTGGAATCATGTGTTTTGGAAGATGGCAGCAGGATTGAACGGACGGAACTTTATAGGAACTATGAAAAGTATTGTGAAGATACTGACCGTCAAAGCCTGACAAAGAATAATTTTTACAAAAGTTTGAGGGTAAAGGGGTACACAGATTTTAAGACTGGCGGCTACAGATATTTCAAGGGCATTTCTGATGGAAAAAACTGCCCCACACCTGCCCCAAAAACTGCCCCGGATGGTTTTGTGTCAATACCGGAGGGGTATCAGGAGGAACTACCTTTTGACTGATAGGGCAGATTTTAGAGCATTTAGGGCAGTTTTAGGGCAGGTAATTTTTATATATCTGCCCCACTCAAAGCCTTGTATTTACTGCATTTAGGGCAAAAGGGCAGTTTATAAATAAATATTTTAGAAGTTTTCTAAAAAGTATGCGGTATAGGGTATTTATATATAAAAAAGAAAACGGCGAAAAAAATCTGCCCTTTTGCCCTTTTTGGTAATGAATTTCAATAAAATAGCAATGGCATTTTGAATATGCCGGAAAGGGTGACATTATGAAAGAATCTGTAAAAGAAGTATGGATAAAATTTGACAGCCGGGAAGAGTATTCCGAGAATGAGGAAAAATTATTTGCACTTTTGGATGAATCCCCCGGGGATTCCCTTGTAATGGTATATGATGCGAGTATCAAAGGATACAAGAAGTTGAGCAGCCGCAGTTTTGATGAAGCACATATTTCCATACTGGTGAATGCTTTTGGCGAGGACAATGTAAAGTTTCAGGAAAGGAAAGTGAAAGCAGAACAGAATAAACCGTATTCAAGACCGATTATCCGGCAGATTATCCCTTGCCCCCATGATATGTATGCAGTGGTCAAGGATTCTGATGGAGGGGAGTGCAAATATAAGGTGCTTTTATATGCGCTGTGCAGTGATGGGGAAGTGTATCCTTTATTCTTTGATGATTTGTATGGTGTTTGTCTTTCTTATGATGCGCTGATTTGTGCGGACAGATACGAATTAGAGGGCGGCGAGGTTGTCTATATGCCGGAGGGAGGAAAGCAGGAATGAAAGGAATTATTGATTTAGCGGATGTGCAGGAAAGCCCTGCTGCCTATATGGCAAGTTTAAAAACATTTGAGCACAGATTTGATGCAAACATACAATTTATTTCCCCAGAATATGCCGGCTATTACATAGTTTCGACCTTCCAGTATTACGCAAGGGAGGTATTAAAGTAGTCAGTGGCAGCAGAGTTTGTGAGGTGATGAATATGGCGGCGCATTTGACGGATAAGCAGAAAAAGAAAATAATTGCGGATTATGTTGAGTGTGGCAGCTATAACGCTACTGCAAAAATCAACGGCGTGTCAAGGAACACAGTTAAGAATATTGTCATGGCAGATACAGAAAATGCCACAAAATGCCAACAAAAAAAGAAACAAAACACCCTTGATATGCTTGCATACATGGAATCCAGAAAAGAGCAGGCGAAAGAAATCCTTGACACTTATCTGGAAACACTCAAAGACCCAGAGAAGATAGCAGCGGCGAAACTGTCAGAGGTTGCTACTACCATGGGGATTGTGATAGATAAATTCGTCAACAACCCGCTGAAACATCAGCTTGATAAGCAGAAACTTGAAATAGAACTTCTTAAACTGGAAAGCCAAGTTAAGGACGATCAGCCGGAGGAAGATGCAGAAGACAATTTCTTGGATGCTTTAAATGGAACGGCGGCGGAAGTGTGGAAGGAATGCGAGGGAGATATTAAAGCGAGGTGATACAATTGGCGAAGAAAAAGACATACAGCGAGACAATGATTGAAGCTTTTTTGAAATATGACAAGATAGTAGACATTATGAAAGCAACCAATCTTTCAAGGGGAACGATTGACAAGTATCGGAAAGACGAAGCGTTTCAGAGGGTATTGTCGGAGCGCAAGGCAATCTTTGTGGAAGCGGCAGTAACTAAGATGCAGGCTTCTTTATCAGAGGGAGCAGATACATTACAGCGTATCATTAATAACGAGAATGTTCCGCCACAGGTCAGGGTAAATGCCATCCAGGTGTTGTTCTCCCAATGCCGGAACTGGACGGAGACGGCAGACATCTTGAAACGCCTAGAAGCATTGGAACAAGCGGAAGAATAACAGTTTTAACGAAAAATTGTGAATTTCATGTGGGTGTTGATATATTGAAACAGATACAATAGAGAATCCTGCTGCTTGTAGCAAGGGTGGA
>CAMWLV010000008.1 GCA_947175175.1 uncultured Lachnospiraceae bacterium | reverse complement strand
ATATTGAGAAAACAAGGGGAAGATATGGAGGGTGACAAACGTGCTGGTAAAGGCTGAGGAGGGACAGGACGGAACAATTGTCAGCCGAAAGCACTGTCTGATCACAAAGATGAATGATAAATATTTTGTGCAGGATTTGAAAAGTGTGAACCATACGCTGGTAAATGGTATTATGATACCGCCGTATGAACTTATGGAGTTGGAAAATAATGATATCTTAAGCGTGGCAGACATCGAGTTTCGCGTAGTGACAAAAGGGGTATCGAAGGAGAAAAAAGAAAGGGATTGGTAACAAAATGAAAGATACAGTAGAAATCAGATGGCATGGGCGCGGTGGACAGGGCGCAAAGACAGCGGCACTGCTGCTGGCAGACGTGGCATTTAAGACAGGAAAATATGTGCAGGGATTTCCGGAATATGGTCCAGAACGAATGGGGGCGCCGATTACGGCATATAACCGCATCAGTGGCAATCCGATCACAGTACATTCCAATATCTATGAGCCTGACTATGTTGTGGTCGTGGATGAGAGTTTATTAGACAGTATTGATGTGACGAAGGGACTGAATCCCAAGGGGGCTGTCATCATCAATTCTACGCGCAGCAAGGAGGAGATTGAGGAACATCTGCATGGATACCAGGGAGCGGTCTATACAGTCGATGCGAAGGAGATTTCCATAAAGGCACTTGGAAAAAATTATCCGAACTCGCCGATGCTTGCCGCTGCAGTGGCAGTGTCAAAGGTTATGGAGCGGGAGGAGTTTCTCACAGAGATGAGGGCGTCTTTTCAGCACAAATTTGCGAAGAAGCCAGAGGTAATCGATGGAAATATGATGGCACTGGAGATGGCATTTGAGGCAGCAAAGTGAAAAGATTAAGAGAGGGTGTTAAATATGACAAACGAGAAAATATATGATAGGATTAATGAACAGAGCCCATGGCAGGATATCACGGAGGGCAACAAGATATTCGAGGCAGCTACCTCAAAGGATTTCTGTACGGGTGAGTGGAGGACAGCGACACCTGTGTGGAGTCAGGAGAAATGCAAGCAGTGTCTTCTGTGTACACCGGTGTGCCCGGATTCATCGATTCCGGTCACTGCAGGGAAGAGAGAGGATTTTGACTATGATCATTGTAAGGGCTGCGGCATCTGTGCCAAGGTCTGTCCGTTTGGTGCGATCAGCATGAGGGAGGGGAAATAAATGGCGATCAGAGAGCGATTATCAGGAAATGAGGCGGTGGCTTATGCCATCAAACAGGTCAATCCGGATGTGATGCCGGCTTTTCCCATCACACCTTCTACAGAGATTCCGCAGTATGTGGCAAATTATATCGCAAACGGTGAAATCGATACGGAATTCATACATGTTGAGAGTGAACACAGTGCGATGAGTGCCACAGTCGGTGCATCGGCAGCAGGAGCAAGGGCTGTCACAGCGACTTCTTCATGCGGTATGGCACTGATGTGGGAGGAGCTCTATGTGGCAGCTTCCAACAGATTACCAATTGTGCTTGCGCTGGTCAACAGGGCATTGTCAGGGCCGATCAATATCAATGCGGATCACTCTGACAGCATGGGAGCAAGGGATTCCGGCTGGATACAGATCTATGCGGAGTCCAATCAGGAGGTGTACGACAATTATATACAGGCGTTCCCGATTGCGGAGGACACGCGGGTGCATCTGCCAGTCATGGTGTGTCAGGACGGATTTATCACAAGCCATGGTGTGGAGAATATTCTGCTGGTTGAGGATGACAAGGTAAAGAATTTTGTCGGTGAGTACGAGCCAGAGCATTATCTTCTGAATGCGACGGAGAAAATGGCGCTCGGACCATATGCGGTTTCCAACTATTATATGGAAACAAAACGTGCACAGCGGCAGGCAATGATCAATGCGAGGGAGGTAATCCTGGAAGTCGCTGACAAATTTGAGAAAATGACAGGCCGCAGATACAGTTTCTTTGAGCAATACCAGATGGAGGATGCCGACTATGCAGTCGTGATCATCGGCTCTGCTGCGGGCACCTGCAAGGCGGCAATTGATGAGATCAGAAATACGACCGGCAAAAAAGCAGGTCTGATCAAGATCAGGGTTTTCAGACCGTTTCCAGAGGTGGAGATTGCGAAGGCACTTTCTAAAGTAAAAGCAGTGGCAGTCATGGACAGAAGCGAGATGTTTTCAGCTACGAGCGGCCCCCTTGGAGCGGAGGTGCGTGCGGCGATGTATCAGGAGCATGGCACTGCCGATGTGGTGAATTATTTTTATGGTCTTGGTGGCAGGGATATCACAGTATCCGATTTTGAGGCTGTCTATGAAAAGCTGGAAACATTAGCACGGACACATGTAGTGACAGATATGTATGAATACATAGGTTTACGCAGCGCGCGGCCAGAGGAGGTCTAGGAGAGCATGGAAAAGACAACATACAATTTTAAAGAGGTTATGAGTAAACCGGAGCGTCTTGCGCCAGGGCACAGAATGTGTGCAGGCTGTGGCGGTACGATCACGGTGCGGACTGTACTTCGGGCACTCGAGGAGGGTGACAAGGCAGTGATCGGAAATGCCACAGGATGTCTTGAGGTATCTTCATTTATGTATCCATATACAGCTTATGAGGACAGTTATATTCACAATGCATTTGAGAATGCAGGCGCTACGCTTTCCGGTGTGGAGACAGCATATCATGTACTCAAGAAAAAGGGAAAGATCAAAGATAATTTCAAATTTATCACATTCGGCGGTGACGGCGGCACGTATGATATCGGATTCCAGTCCTTGTCAGGTGCTATGGAGCGGGGACACGACATGGTATATGTGTGTTATGACAATGGTGCCTACATGAATACTGGAACACAGCGTTCATCAGCGACACCGCAGTATGCAGACACGACGACAACTCCTGCGGGAAAGGTATCTGCCGGAAAGGTACAGATCAGAAAAGACCTTGCTGCAATCATGGCAGAGCATCATATCCCATATGTGGGGCAGAGTACTTTTACATCGAATTTCAAGGATCTGTATACAAAGGCACAGAAGGCAATCTATACACCGGGCGCGGCATTTTTAAATGTCATGTCACCTTGTCCGAGGGGCTGGGGATATGAGCCGAGCGAGGTGATGAATATCTGTAAATTGGCAGTGGACACTTGCTATTGGCCGATGTTTGAGGTGATAGAGGGCAGGTGGATCCTGAATTATGAGCCGAAGAACAAACTGCCCATCGAGGAGTTTCTGAGACCACAGAGACGATTCAAACATTTGTTTAAGAAGGAAAATGAAGAGTTGATCGGAAAATTTCAGGAAGAAATTGATAAACAGTGGGAGGAACTTAAAAATAAATGTAATTAAAATATCAAGTGCCAACATACTGGTTTTCAGTATGTTGGCACTTGATTTTATGCTTGTGTAAATTTTAAATCAGCCTGTCTGCGCATTTCATCGATTTCAGCTTGTTTGCGCGCCTCGTCCTCCGCAGCCTCCCGCAGAAGCCTCTCATAGATTTCATTTGCCTCACGGACAATTTCGTCTTGTTCTGGCGGCAGGATTACAGCGTTGCCTGCAAGAAGTGAGTCGATAGAACTTTGGTTGCTGGAAGCGTTCAGAATTGCATCGAGTGCAGCCTGGGTGCTTTCATCGACAGGCTTTTGTCCATATAATCCTGAGTAGGAACCGGTGGTCGCATTAAATGCAGATTCGTCAACGTTCTTGTCCTTTTCCGGACTAGACATAGAATCCTCAAGGGCGAGCAGCTCTGCTTCCTTTTTTGCCTCGATTGCCTCGAGCCGGAGTGCTTCGTCCTTCTCTGCTTTGGAAGGCCAGATTCTGACAGTCTCAGGATTATATACCACTAACCACCATTTGATGACATGGGGGTAGTATTTTTTTAAAAAGTAAGCTGTGGCTGGATCCATTATCTTAACACCATCTTTCGCAATTTACTATAATCATTGTACCACATATTTTATAATATCGGTAGAATAAAAATGAAAATTTATGGAATTGCCACGAAATTCCTTAAAAGGAAATAAAAAAGGTAATAAAAGTATAAACTAAATTGACAAAATGAAAAATGGTGTTATAGTAAATATAGAACAAATAAAACAAAGAAAGTAATGTGAGAGGAGGATCATTATGAATATACAAAAATTTACACAAAAGTCAATCGAAGCCGTCAACCAGTGTGAAAAGCTTGCGATGGAATACGGAAACCAGGAATTGGAGCAGGAGCATCTCCTCTATGCACTTCTGACAATAGATGACAGTCTGATTCTAAAGCTTGTTGAGAAGATGGAGATCAATAAGGACTATTTCCTTGACAGGGTGAAGAAAGCTTTGGAGAAACGTGTCAAAGTGCAGGGAGGGCAGCCGTATGTGGGACAGTACCTCAACAAAGTACTGATCAGTGCCGAGGATGAGGCAAAGCGCATGGGGGATGAGTATGTCTCTGTAGAACATCTCTTTCTTTCCATGATTCAGAATCCCAACAAAGAAGTCAAGGAAATCTTTCGTGAGTATGGTATTACAAGGGAACGTTTTTTAAAGGCACTCTCCGAGGTGAGAGGCAATCAGAGGGTGACGAGTGACAACCCGGAGGCGACTTATGATACCCTTGAAAAATATGGGCAGGATCTGGTGGAGAAGGCAAGAAACCAGAAGCTGGATCCAGTGATTGGGCGTGATAACGAGATCCGCAATATTATCCGTATCCTGTCAAGAAAGACCAAGAACAATCCGGTACTCATCGGGGAACCAGGTGTTGGCAAGACCGCCGTTGTCGAGGGACTTGCGCAGCGTATCGTTCGCGGAGATGTGCCGCAGGGATTGAAGGACAAGAAGATTTTCTCTCTGGATATGGGGGCGTTGGTCGCTGGTGCAAAATACAGGGGGGAATTTGAGGAGCGCCTAAAGGCAGTGCTCGAGGATGTCAAGAACAGTGACGGGCAGATTATCCTCTTTATCGACGAGCTGCATACCATCGTGGGCGCTGGTAAGACAGATGGGGCGATGGATGCCGGAAATATGTTAAAACCAATGCTTGCAAGGGGTGAGCTGCACTGTATCGGTGCTACGACACTGGATGAGTACAGACAGTATATCGAGAAAGATCCTGCATTGGAGAGACGTTTCCAGCCAGTGATGGTATCAGAGCCGACAGTGGAGGATACTATCAGCATTCTGAGAGGCCTGAAAGAGCGTTATGAGGTCTTCCATGGGGTCAAGATTATGGATAATGCCCTTGTGAGTGCAGCAGTGTTGTCCAATCGCTATATCACGGACAGATTTTTGCCGGACAAGGCGATTGACCTTGTGGATGAGGCGTGTGCCCTGATCAAGACGGAGCTTGATTCGCTGCCCACAGAACTCGACGAGCTGCAGAGGAGGATCATGCAGATGGAGATCGAGGTAGCAGCCCTGAAGAAAGAGGAGGACCGGCTGAGCGCAGAGAGACTGACAGCCCTGCAGGCAGAGCTTGCGGAGCAGAAAGCAGAGTTTGACAACCGCAAGGCGCAGTGGGACAATGAGAAGGCATGTGTGGAGAGGCTGTCAAAGCTGCGCGAAGATATTGAAGATATGAATAACCAGATACAGATTGCGCAGAGAGAAGGAAATCTTGAGAAGGCGGCGGAGTTGAGCTATGGGAAGCTTCCAGAGCTCAAGAAGCAGTTGGAATTAGAGGAGGAGACCGTCAATGCCAGGGAGATGTCACTGGTGCATGAGAGTGTCTCTGACGATGAGATTGCTAAGATCATATCGCGCTGGACTGGCATTCCGGTGTCAAAGCTCAATGAAAGCGAACGCAACAAGACACTTCACTTGGATGAGGAGCTGCACAAACGTGTGATTGGACAAGATGAGGGTGTTACAAAGGTGACAGAGGCAATTATCCGTTCGAAGGCCGGAATCAAGGATCCTGACAAGCCGATTGGCTCTTTCCTGTTTCTGGGACCGACTGGCGTCGGCAAGACAGAGCTGGCCAAGGCACTTGCTGCATCTCTCTTTGATGATGAAGCAAACATGGTGCGTATTGATATGAGTGAGTATATGGAGAAACACTCTGTATCAAGACTGATTGGAGCGCCTCCTGGATACGTGGGATATGATGAAGGCGGACAGCTGACGGAGGCAGTGCGCAGAAAACCATACAGTGTAGTGCTTTTTGACGAGGTAGAGAAGGCGCATCCAGATGTTTTCAATATTTTGCTGCAGGTGTTGGATGACGGGCGTATCACAGACTCACAAGGGCGGACAGTGGATTTCAAGAATACGATACTGATCATGACATCGAATATCGGCGCGCAGTATCTGCTGGATGGCATTGACAGTAATGGTGAGATCGGGCAGTCTGCACAGGAGTTGGTCATGGGAGAGCTCAGGGCACATTTCAGACCAGAGTTTTTGAACCGGCTGGATGAAACCATTTTGTTTAAACCACTCACAAAGGGCAATATCGGCGGTATTATCGGTTTGATACTGGCGGACATCAACAGGCGGCTTGCTGATAAAGAACTAAGTATAGAGATCTCTGAGCGGGCACAGCATTTTATCGTTGAGAACGGCTATGATCCTGTATATGGAGCAAGACCACTCAAACGATATATACAAAAATATGTGGAGACACTGGCTGCCAAATTGATTCTTGAAGATAAGGTGAAAGCGGAAGACACGATATTGATAGATATGAACGATACAGAGACCAAACTTGTGGCAGTTACGAAAGCGTAACTGCCTGGTCGATAACAATTGCGTGCTGGAGAAGGAAATCCTTCCAGATGGGGTAGTACTGCGCCTTGATATGTACCTGATCCCATGTATAGTCTGGCACAAGAGCACCGTCTTCACATAGGCTGCTCTCGTTGATATCAATATAAAAGATATCTTTTTGATTGGCGAGCGTCGCGATCAGATCATTTCGTGCGGCAATATTTTCGTTGGTGATGCTGTCGCCGTCTTCTGATTTCTTCTGGGTTACAAACAGATTCCCCTGAATAAAGATTAATGCCTCTGGCTGAAGTTTTCGAATATCCAGCACCACATCACGATAACGTTCATAAAAGCTTTCTGGTGTTCCCGTGCCGCACTCGTTGATGCCGACCATCAGATAGATTTTGGCAAACTGATTTTCCGAGAGGACATCATGAATGGACATTTTCGAGTCCTCGTATGTAATCTTAGGTTTTTCGTAGTCGTAGATTGAGAGCGAAGTCTTACACAGGAAAGTTGCGTTCTCAATTCCGGCATACTGACTGATTCCGACTGTGCGGGAATCGCCTATGAAGCAGGCATCGGCAAAGTAATCATCAGTTGCCGTCGTGAACTCATAAAATTCAGGTTCCGCCTGCAAGGCCACAGTTTGCTCGGCAGCGGCGAGGCCAGAGAGAATTCCCACGAACGGCTGCTGTGCTGTCTCTGATGATGCGTCCATGGCAAGTTCAGACGGCACAGCAATTGATGGTACACTGAGGTTGTCGACTGCATAATCGGAATGGAAGCTGAATAAGTCAGTCACATATAATTTGTCATGAATCCCCCGCATAGCTGTCGCCAGAGGGGGCATTGATATCGTATACACGTTTTCATTGTGATAGTATCGAATATTCCAGTAGCAACCTAGAATGCTGAACAGAATTGTTGATACCACAATCATAATAAGCAGTGTGTAATATTTTTTTCTATTTATCTCTCTCATATCGTAAATAAGCCTCTCTAAAATGAAATAAAATCAATATCTAAAATACAGGAATGGGTTGTTAAGTCCGATGGATAAGTAGTATACAGACCACCAGAATAATACAAACGCCACGACAATGCCAACAATTCGATTGCGGATTTTGAAGAAAAGTTTTTCTGGAAAATCCGTTGCAAAAATAACACTTGCAATTAACAGCGGTGCATAATCAGTTATAAGTCTCATGAAGTCAGAGAGGTCGAAAATACCTTCAGCATTTTCTGCATTCATGATCAGAAAAGGAAACAGTCGGTTGAGATAGACACCGAGTTCCTGAAAATCGCTGATTGCAAATATAGTCCAGCTTATAAGGATATAAAAAATCATATAGGCATGCGATAGGATCTTTGCAAAAAAATTGTCTGCGTTGAGCCATTTTAATGTTATATTCTTCTCAATGATCTGCAATACAAAGATAAAGAGTCCCCACAAAATAAAGTTCCATGCGGCACCATGCCAGAAACCGGTAAGAAACCATACAACCAGCAGATTAAAGACCATACGGAATTTTCCTTTGCGGTTGCCGCCAAGTGGGATATATACATATTCCCGAAACCATGCTCCGAGCGTGATATGCCATCTGCGCCAGAAGTCCGTGACACTCCGCGCCATGTAGGGATGGCGGAAATTGGCGGGCATGTGAAATCCAAGCATTTCTCCCAGACCGACAGCCATCAGGGAGTAGCCGCAGAAGTCAAAATAGAGCTGCATGGAGTAAGCAAAAGCGCCGAGCCACGCAAGCGGAGTGGAGATACTCTCGTAACCAATGGTACACACCTCGTTCCACAAAGTTCCAATACGGTTTGCGATAATGACCTTATAGCCCAGTCCCAGAATAAAAGTCTTGAGACCGTTGTCAAACCCAAAGATGGAGATCGTTCGTTCTTTTAATGCATCACGGATATTGGAATAGACAACAATCGGTCCCGCGATCAATTGTGGAAACATACACAAGTATGCACCGAGATTGACGAAAGACCTGTCAGCTTCCGTTTCCCCAAGGTACACATCAATGACATAAGATGCGATCTGGAATGTGTAGAAACTGATTCCCAGAGGCAGTGTAATATTCCATGTATAGAACCGCCAGGGAATCTCCAGAAGCCTTAGTGCGGCATTGATGTTTTCTATAAAAAAATTGGTATATTTAAAAAACAACAAAAAACCGAAGTTGTAGATTAGTGACAGAATCAACAGTAAAGTCCGTTCAAAATCTCTGCCCTCAAAGCGTTCTAAGCCTCTTCCGATGAAAAAATTTACAGTGATAGAGCACAAAATCAAAAAAAGGTAATAGGGCTCGCCAAAGCTGTAGAAGACCAGACTTCCCAGAAATAGAAGCAGGTTTCGGCTTTTGGCGGGAAATATATAATATACAATCAAAAAGATTGGCAAAAAAACAAAAATAAATGAAAGGCTGCTAAAAACCATGATGTTCCCCCATATATCATGATATAAGACAAATCTATATAATGTAAAATACCTGCTGTCAGCAAAGGTATTTACAGTGAACGCGTATTATGTAGCTGCAAACATTATTATAGCAAAAATAATCGAATTATGCCATAAAATTATTTGATATTTTTGTACAAACAATACGGTTAATTCTATGGAAAATCCAGCATTTTAGACATTTGTGTCCAAGCGCGCCACCGTAAAGTATATGCCGCAGAAAATGAAATATGTTTTTTGAACAGTTCCTTATTGCGGCGGATGAAAAAAACTGTTACATTATATAAAAGTGGAAAAAATTGTTTATGGAGGCAGAGATGAGTTTTTTTCATTATAAATATGTCAAAAGAATGACAGCAGTTCTGCTGGCAGTCGTTTTAATTATGACAGGCTGTAAGAGCAAATGGAACGAGTATGGGAATACGAAGATTGTGCTGACGACAGGATTTGACAAGGACGAGGTATTCCGCATTGACAAGACTTCCTGCAGGCTGCCGGAAGTGATGGTCTATCTGACAAACACGAAAAATCAATACGAACAGGCGCTTGGAAGCCAGATCTGGCAGACTTCCTATGAGGGTGAGACGCTGGAGGAGAACCTGAAAGAGACCGTGCTCGCAAGAATTGCCCGCATCAAGGCGATGAATCTGCTGGCTGAAAAATATGGGATAAGCCTTTCGGATGAGGAGACTGGCAATGCGGCGAAAGCGGCAGAGCAGTATTATACTTCCCTGAATGAAAAGGAGCGGGAGCTCTTGGCAGTGGACGAGAAAATTTTGCGCATGATGTACGAAGAGTATGCGCTGGCGGGAAAGGTATATGAATATCTGATTGCGGATATCAATCCTGAGATCAGTGATGACGAGGCGAGAACGATTACAGTGCAGCACATTTTGATCAAGACCTATTCCCTGAATGAGGCGGGAGAGCATGTACCTTATTCCGAACAGGCAAAGAGAGAGGCATATCGAAAGGCACGTGAAGCGCTTCAGAGAGCGCAGAAAGGGGAGAATTTTTTGAGCTTGATCGCCGAGTACAATGAGGACAGCAATTCATCATACTCTTTTGGAAAGGGGACGATGGATGCAGCTTTCGAAGATGCAGCTTTTAACCTCGGAACAGATGAGATCAGTGATATCGTGGAAACAGAGCACGGCTATCATATTATCAAATGTATCAGTACGTTCGACCGGGATGAGACAGACCGAAATAAGGTAAAGATCGTGGAGCAGCGCAGAAAAGAGGTCTTCAACGAGGAATACTCAGGATTTGTAGAGGGGCTTGCCAGAAGTCTGAATGAGGAACTGTGGGAGACAGTGGAATTTATCAGTGATGCAGAAGTGACGACAAGCAGCTTTTTCGAAGTGTACCATTCCATGATGGATGATACACTGTCTGTGGAAAGTTCCCTTGATTGACAGAGAACCATAATATAAAACCGCAGGTTTTCGGCCTGCGGTTTTGTGTTTAATTTTTGATCTGAATGGCCTGTGTTTCCTCTCCGATTTGCAGCAAAAGCAGGATCGTGTCCTCTGTTTTCATAAGGTTTTCCGGGACCTGAAATACAATAAATCCACTTTTGGTCTCACCAGCATCCAGAGTGCTTCCTGTGAGATCGCTTCCGCCAAGGAGCGAGACGGGGCTGTACTTTCGTCCGCTGGAGACAGCCAGCTGCACCATGAGCTCATCATACATAACTAACGGGGGAAGGAAGTGCTCGCTCTCTGATGACTGGTTAGTGATATCCATGTCGATTCGAAGAAAGGATCTTTCCGCATCCGGCTCAAAGTACATGGAACCGCTGGTTATCTTTCCGGTTTCCGCTGCATCCGTTACTGTGACAGTCCAGCTTCCGATTTCCATAGCGCTGCCCAGGGGCTTTACATTGCCGCCGCTTAAGTAACCGTTGAGTTCTTTTTGGTTTTCCTCTCTGCGCGCCGCTGCTTCCTGCAGGAGCAGTCCGGGGGAGAGGTCACAGCAGGCACGTTCCTCGATCAGCTTCTGGTCGATCACATCGGGGTGATAGCCCTGTTCGTCGCAGGCAGGCAGCCGTTCGCCGGTCTCCTCTTCGGCCCAGTACACATGGGCAGTTGTCTGTGTGCCGCCGCGTTCCTTTTCGTCCTCTTCAAATTCCAGAAAAAACCAGGAGGTTTGGTCATTGGCTGTAATGGAAAAGCAATTGTTTTGCGCTGCCTGTGGATTCCAGCCTTCAGCCTCAGCCAGATGGTACAGTTCCGCAAAATGCAGATCTGTGTTCAAATACGGATACTCGGCGGCAGTTTCGTCTGTTTTGACGGTCAGACCGCCCGCATCGGCGTAAAAGGCTGTCACGGCGTCCTGTGTCAGATAGTCCAGGGGATCGCCTAAATAATACTGACAGATATAGGCGATGTAACCGCTTCCGATGCGGTCGGCAATCCGCTCCTGATCGTTGATGTGTTCGTCTGCAATCTGTCTGCTGTCGGGAATATGGATGATGGCTGGTTCGTAGCCTTCCAGATCAGGGGTGCGGATCTCGACGCGGATATCAGCGCAGTTCCATCCTTCTTCCACAGTGCCCAGAGTAAATTTTGCGGGCATACCTGCCTCTGCATAGGCAGCTGCCAGCTCAGCAAGCGATTCGCTGAGCTCCTCGATCTGGACATACCTGTCAACAGATATCACCAGCTCTTTGTCTGTGCCGCCAGGTTCCGGTGAAAGCCCCAGTTTCTTAGCTTCATTTAGAACAAAAACGGCGGGATATGTATCGTCAAAGCCTTTGTTGGTATAATCAGTTCCGGCGGGAACAATCTTAAATTCCAGTTCCGGCTGTTCCTTCGGGGAGGCTTTGTAGTAGACTGTGTTTCCATCGGAGACTTCTGTCAGCTCAAACTCTTGTTCATACGTGTTGTCCAAATATTTTGAGACCTCCGGATAAGGAGACTTTTTTTCGGTGCTGCAGCCGGACAACAGTGTTGCGGCAGCTATGGAAAGTATAATGAGGCAGCGATTTTTCATTTCGATATGTGTTTCCTTTCTGATTAGTTGTCTGTGTAATGCGCATTAGTATAAAAACATTATATCACATTATGCAGTTGTCGGAGCAGTCAAAAAATAAAGAAAGTCTTAACAAAATATTAATTATTAGCACTCGTGCGAATTGAGTGCTAATTTTCTCTTGACTTTTATATTTCCGGGTATTACACTATCTATCAGTGGGATGAAAAATATCATCCAATGAATATATGCAGACACATGCTTGCCAACTGTGGATGCATAAAAGACAAAACAAACACGAGAAAGGAATGTGATTTTTTATGGCAGAGAAGCGAGGAAGCTTGTCAATCAACAGTGATAATATTTTTCCAATTATTAAGAAATGGTTGTATTCAGATCATGACATCTTCTATAGAGAGTTAATCTCAAATGGCTGTGACGCCATCACGAAGTTAAAAAAGCTTGAAATGATGGGAGAATATGAATTTCCTGCTGGTGTCAAGAAAGATATTCATATCATTGTCAATCCAGAGCAGAAAACACTGAAGTTTATTGATACCGGACTTGGTATGACAGCGGAGGAAGTTGAGGAGTATATTAACCAGATCGCGTTTTCCGGGGCAACAGATTTTATAGAGAAGTACAAGGATAAGGCAAATGACGATCAGATCATCGGTCATTTCGGACTTGGTTTCTATTCTGCGTTTATGGTAGCAGATGAGGTTCATATCGACACCCTTTCTTATCAGAAGGATGCAGTGCCTGTGCACTGGGAGTGTGATGGCGGTACAGAATTTTCTATGAAGGACGGGGACAGAACTGTGGTCGGTACAGAGATCACGCTGTTTCTCAATGAAGACTGCCTGGAGTTCTGCAATGAGTACAAGGCAAGGGAAGTGATCAAGAAATACTGCTCTTTCATGCCATATGAGATTTATCTCGAGAAAGCGAATGCACCAGAGGAGTTCGAGACCATCGATCCGGACGATAAGAGAGAGGATGATGTGGTTGTAGAGTCATTTGAGGAGGAGAAAGAGATTCCAGGTGAGGATGGCGCAGAACCAACCAAAGAAAAGGTGCCGAAGTTAAAGATCAAGAAACGCCCTGTGCCTCTGAATGAAACACATCCTCTGTGGGCAAAGCATCCAAATGAGTGCACAAAGGAAGAGTATATTGACTTCTATCGTAAGGTGTTTGCTGATTACAAGGAGCCGCTCTTCTGGATTCACCTAAATATGGACTATCCGTTTAATATGAAGGGCATCCTCTATTTCCCGAAGATCAATATGGAGTATGAGTCCATCGAAGGAACGATAAAGCTGTACAACAATCAGGTATTTATAGCAGACAACATTAAGGAAGTTATTCCTGAGTTTTTACTGCTGCTCAAGGGAGTGATTGACTGTCCTGATCTGCCGTTGAATGTATCGAGAAGCGCTCTGCAGAATGACGGTTTTGTGACAAAGATCAGCGAGTACATCACTAAGAAGGTTGCAGACAAGCTCTCTGGCATGTGCAAGACGGACAAGGAGAATTATGAGAAGTACTGGGATGATATCAGTCCGTTTATCAAGTTTGGTTGTCTGAAGGATGACAAGTTCTGTGAGAAGATGACAGATTACATCCTGTTCAAGAATCTTGACGGAAAGTACCTGACACTGCCGGAATGTCTTGAAGTCAAGAAGATCGATCCTGATGAGGCGGAGAATAAGGATGAGAATACAGCTTCTGCTACAGATGCTGAGACTGGTGAGAAGATAGATGCCGAAGTCGTTGACGGAGATGGTGACACGGCGGATGATACAGAAAATAAAGAGACAAAAGAAAAGATTATTTACTATGTAACAGACCTTGTTCAGCAGAGCCAGTATGTGAATATGTTCAAGAAAGCAAACATGGATGCTGTTGTGCTTCCTGACAAGATTGACCAGCCATTTGTATCCCAGCTGGAGTCAAAGAATGAGGGAATCAAGTTTGCACGTATTGATGCAGATCTGACAGATACCTTCAAGACTGAGAACTCCAAAGAGGAGGAGGAGGAGCTCACCAAGAAGAGCGAGGAGATCACGGAGGTCTTCAAGAAGGCCGTAAAGAATGAAAATATTACTGTAAAGGTGGAAAAACTCAAGAATGAAGACATCGCTTCGATGATCACTGTATCTGAGGAATCGCGCAGAATGCAGGATATGATGAAGATGTATGCGATGCCGGGAATGGATATGGGCATGATGGGCAGAGAGGGTGAGACACTGATCCTCAATGCAAACAATCAGCTTGTGTCGTATGTGCTTGACAACAAGGAAGGCGAGAATGTGGAACTGATCTGTGAACAGCTCTATGATCTGGCATTGATCCAACAGTCACCATTGCAGCCGGAGGCTATGACAAAGTTTATCAACAGAAGCAACAAGATCATGATGCTTTTGACAAAAACTGAAATCAAGTAGGGGAAAAGCTTTTCCCTGCTTGCCGTGGGGTGCGCGCAGCAAAGCTGCTAATTTCCTTACGCATCCCTGTGCATAAAAAATCAGCAGGCGAAAGCCTGCTGATTTTTTATTTGTTAGATTCCATCATATAGAGCTGGGCTATGCGGTCATTTTCGATAAACCAGGAATCTTTGTCCCTAGTGCCTGTTGCCTGGCAGAGTGTACTGCAGATGCCAAGTGCAGGATTCCAAAGATAATCTCGCTCCTCATAGATACCGACCAACACTTGTCTGTCCACAAGACCTGTGAACCCCAGATCTTTCACTGATCTTAGTCCAAGTTCAAAACCTAGCCGGGGATTGGACGTGGATACAATTACGCCTTCTTTGAGAATATTGCGAATTGCCACACTTTCGTAGCAGCTGCGCACAATACCAACCATGTGTACGTCACATGCGCGCGTGAGATTTTCGTCACGCAGATCTGTCTGCAGCAGATACCTTCCGTCCTGAGTTGGAAACGTAAAATTTTCATCTGCGGCATCTGAGTAGAGTACAAAACGTCCAACTCCTAAATACACAGCAGGATATTCCCTGCCGCAGTACATCACATAGAGTCCTTCGCGGTATTCACCGGTCGAGGTGCCTTCAAAATCAAAACGCTCCTTCATATTTGCATGCGTCTCCTTTTTCATATTAATGAGAGTTCAGCCATGACCATTAACTATTTCCATCATATAATATGAAAAACGTGATGACAAGAGGGTAAATCGGGCGAAAACAACAACAACACACTATTTTCATAAAAGTAGAATTTATAACAAAAAATCCTTTTTTTTGCACTACAAATAAAATTACGAAAATATTCCCTGCATTTAATTGATAAAGAGAAAATAGAGTGATATCATTAATGGGAATGGTGAAAATGTGACTACAAAAAGAGAAAGATATGAAAACAAAGCGTTTTTAAATGACAAATTGGGGAAAATAGGATAGAATAACCTATAAAGACTTTGACAGTAATATTTTATCAAATTATTCAAAAAAGAAGGAAGGTATGACCGCAATATGAGACCAAATCCCAGACCACAGGAAATTTACAGACATTTCAAGGGAAGCATTTACCAGATCATCACTCTGGCGCGCCACTCGGAAGACGGCGTGAAGATGGTGGTATATCAGCAGCTGCATGCGCCGTTTGAGGTTTATGTGCGTCCGCTTGAGATGTTCATGAGCAGGATCGATACCTCAAAGTATCCCAATGAGAGACAGATTTATCGTTTTGAAAAACTGAATCTCGGGGGTGAGGAATACACAGATCAGGAAAAAACAAAGACTGTCGAAAATGATAGGATGGCTGCAGAGAAGAAAACAGATGTTATAATGAATGAAAGCATCGAAAGCGAAAGTGAATTTGCCCTGGATGCGGGACTTGTGGCTTTTCTGGATGCAGACTCCTATGAGAAAAAACTTCAGATACTCAGCTCACTTCATCCCAGAATAACAGATGCTATGATTGATACAATGGCGGTGAGCCTTGACACAGAAGTGAAAGAAGGCGATATAGAGATGCGCTATAATGAGATTAAAAACTGTCTCCTGACAATGGAGCGTTTTGAATGCAACCGGCTTAGACCGTAACAAGATTGGAGTATTTATTATGAAATTATTATCAATAGCGGTACCCTGCTACAATTCGGCAGCTTATATGCGCAGATGTATTGATTCCCTTCTTCCGGGAGGGGAGGATGTGGAGATCATCATAGTCAATGATGGCTCTAGTGATAATACACCAGATATCGCGGAAGAGTATCGGGAAAGTTTTCCGGGAATCATCAAGGTGGTGAACAAGGAAAACGGAGGTCATGGCTCGGCGGTCAATGTGGGTATTGAACACGCCAGGGGGCTTTATTTCAAAGTGGTGGACAGTGATGACTGGGTGAGTCAGAGTGCATATACACAGATCCTGGACAAGCTCAAGGAACTTTTGCAAAGCGGAAATTCCATTGATATGCTGGTCAGCAATTTCGTCTATGAGAAGGAAGGTGAGAAGCGCAAGAAGGCCATGAAGTATCATCATGCACTGCCGCAGGAGGAGATATTTACCTGGAAAGATGTGCGCCATTTCAGGGTGGGACAGTATATTCTGATGCATTCCGTGATCTACAGGACAAATCTGCTGCGGGATTGTGGATTAAAGCTCCCAGAGAATACTTTTTATGTAGATAACATTTTTGTGTTCAACCCGCTTCCATATGTCAAGACAATGTATTATATGGATGTGAATTTCTACCGTTATTTTATCGGGCGTGCAGATCAGTCTGTCAATGAGCAGGTCATGATCGGGAGAATCGACCAGCAGATTAAAGTGAATGAATTGATGGTGGATTATTATGTGGCAGAGAAACAGCATATTATGGCAAATGGCAAGGTGAGAAAATATATGGTTAACTATCTTGATATTATCACGACGGTGTCTTCTGTGCTGTTGATCCGCTCCGGGCTTGAGGAAAATCTTGAG
Organism: uncultured Lachnospiraceae bacterium; assembly: GCA_947175175.1. Taxonomy (GTDB): domain Bacteria; phylum Bacillota; class Clostridia; order Lachnospirales; family Lachnospiraceae; genus COE1. The sequence goes on along the minus strand of CAMWLV010000008.1, from coordinate 33,676 downwards.
AAGAAAAAGGAACTCTGGCAGTATATCAAAACGAAGGACAAGGTGCTGTGGATGCGTCTTAGGATGGGGCTGCTCGGAAATGCAATGAACCTTCCGGGAAAGCTTGGAAGAAAGATCACTGTCGACGGATATAAGATATGCCAGAGAATATTCCACTTTAATTAGTGCTTGTAATATTGTCGAAAAACAGTTATACTAAAACGAACTATTAATCAAAAAATATGCAGATACGGAGGAGAGATTCATGTATTCACTTGATGAAGTAAGAAAGGTAGATCCCAAGATTGCAGATGCCATTGTGGCAGAGCAGGAGAGACAGAACAGCCATATTGAGCTGATCGCTTCTGAGAACTGGGTTAGTAAGGCAGTGATGGCAGCGATGGGAAGCCCGCTGACGAATAAGTACGCAGAAGGATATCCTGGAAAGCGATATTATGGCGGATGCGAGTGTGTAGATGTTGTGGAAAATCTTGCCATTGAGCGTGCAAAAGAGCTGTTCGGATGTGATTATGCAAATGTTCAGCCGCATTCCGGCGCGCAGGCAAACATGGCAGTGCAGTTTGCTATATTACAGCCAGGTGATACCATCATGGGCATGAATCTTGACCATGGCGGACATCTCACGCATGGCTCGCCAGTCAATATGTCTGGCAAATATTTTCATGTGGTGCCTTACGGCGTGGATGACAATGGTTTCCTTGACTATGATAAGATGCGTGAGCTGGCGTTGGAGTGCAGGCCTAAGATGATCATTGCCGGTGCAAGTGCATATGCCAGGACAATTGATTTTAAGCGTTTCAGGGAGGTATGTGACGCGGTGGGCGCTGTACTCATGGTAGACATGGCTCATATTGCGGGGCTGGTGGCAGCAGGACTTCACCCAAGCCCGATTCCGTATGCGGATGTCGTGACGACAACGACGCACAAGACTTTGAGGGGACCACGCGGCGGACTGATCCTTGCAAACAAAGAGGCAGCTGAGAAATACAATTTCAACAAGGCAATCTTCCCAGGAATTCAGGGAGGACCGCTCATGCATGTGATTGCGGCAAAGGCAGTCTGCTTCCAGGAGGCGCTTGGCGATGCGTTTAAGGTATATCAGCAACAGATCGTAAAGAATGCGCAGACGCTCTGCAAAGGGCTGATCAGCAGAGATATCAAGATTGTCTCAGGCGGTACAGACAATCATCTGATGCTCGTAGACCTCACAACATATGACCTCACAGGCAAGGCTGTCGAGAAACTGATGGACGAGGCACACATTACCTGCAATAAGAATACGATTCCTAATGATCCGAAATCTCCGTTTGTCACGAGCGGTATCCGCCTTGGAACACCAGCCGTGACGAGTCGCGGCATGAAAGAGGACGATATGGAGCAGATCGCAGAGGCTATCGCTATGGTCATAAAGGAGCAGGAAAATGGAATTGCTGGTGCAAGGGCTATTGTGCAGTCGCTTACCGATCAGTACCCATTAATCTAAATTATGAAAGACGAAAAGACAAGCAGACAGGAAAGAAGACGCAGGCGGCTGAGAAACCAGATTTTTGCGTATCTGATACTGATCCTTATGATTGTAATGGTAATAACAGCAGGTTTTTTTGGCGTAAAGGGCATTGTCAATTATGTGAATGATTATAATGAAAAAGTAAACAGAGTGATTGGGGAAGCTGAGTCCAGTGCGGCAGCGGAACAGGACAGCGAGCCGTACATTGAGGAAATGCCAGGCAGCAGTATGGAGGCGATTGAAGGATACACACCGCCGGTTGACGATGATCCATTGGACACACTAATCGAGTCGTTGCTGAGCAGCATGACAATGGAGGAGATGATTGCTGGATTGTTTGTTGTAACACCTGAGTCCATCACAGGGGTTGGAACAGCCGTGCAGGCAGGCGAGGGTACGAAAACGGCAGTAACGGAAAATCCTGTGGGCGGACTTGTATATGCGCCAAAGAACTTCAACACACCCGAACAGTTTACAGAGATGCTTGCGAATACGAGAAGTTTCGCAAAATATCCAATTTTTACAATAGTGAGTGCTGAGTGCGGCTCAACAGATTATGGTCTGGAGACGACAGCGAAGGCGTCAGAGCTTACAGATTCCGACAGTGTCAGACAGGTATATGGAACCATTGCATCTAATCTTGCGTCATATGGCATTGATATGAATCTGGCACCAGTCGCAGAGATCGTGTCAGAGGAAGGGGATTCCTCTCTTCAGGGAAGGACTTTTGGCTCGGATGCAGCGGTGGCGGCACCTCTTGTGAACGCGGCGGTGCAGGCAATGCAGGAGACAGAAGTGAGTGCAGTCCTGCAGAAATTCCCCGGCGCGGGAGCTGGTTCCAAAACGTTGGAGGAGCTTAAGAACAGCGAGTTTGTCATATACGATATGGCGATACAAGGCGGTGTGGACTGTATCATGGTGTCGCATATCCAGGTAAATGGTGTCACAGGAGATGATACACCATCATCACTGTCTTCGGTTATGGTCAATGATGTGCTCAGAAATACGTTGGGCTTTCAGGGAGTGGTGATGACAGATTATCTTGATGACAGCGCCATCACGGACAATTACAGTTCTGCTGAGGCTGCAGTTGCCGCCATACAGGCTGGTGCGGATATCCTTTTGGCGCCGGAAGATTACCAGGAGGCGTATGAAGGTGTCCTGCAGGCAGTCACGGATGGCACGATCACGCAGGAGCGTATTCATGACTCTGTTTATCGGATTTATCGTATTAAGTACAAAAATGTGATTGAATCCTTATAAAAAACAGTTGACAAATGAGGAACAGTGTAGTATAGTATATCTTGTCCGTGAGGTGTTGCGGACATGATATACATATGCGATAGTGGCGTAGTTGGTAACGCGCGACCTTGCCAAGGTCGAGACCGCGGGTTCGAGCCCCGTCTATCGCTCTTGTTTTTGACGGGGAGTCCTTGATTTTCAAGGACTTTTTTCATGCATATGTTAATGCTGATGTGAAAAAGCAGGTGTGGCAGTTTTTCGCATGGGAAACACACCATTATATGGCGCATCGGCGGCGCGAGTAGGGAAAGGAAATGGAATGATGGATAATTTAGAATTAACAAAGCGGCCAGTGTATATTGTCGGACACAAAAATCCAGATACGGATTCAATCTGTTCTGCGATTGCATATGCATATCTGAAAAATAAATGCAATGATACCTGTGAGTATGTCCCAGCAAGGGCAGGACAGATCAATCAGGAAACACAATATGTGTTAAATGCTTTTCATACAGATCCGCCTGTTTATCTTCACGATGTCATGACAGATGTCAGGGATATCGATATGAACGACGTGGAAGGCGTGACAGAGGATGTGTCACTCAAGAAAGCATGGCATATGATGCGTGACAGAGGAGATGTCACGGTTCCAATCATTACACAGGAAAAACTGACAGGTATCATTACGATTGGCGATATCGCCAATGCATACATGGATGTGTATGACAATGGTATTTTGTCAAGGGCAAAGACTTCTTATAGGAATATATTGGAGACACTGGATGCGGAAATGGTTGTGGGAGAATCAGATGGCTATTTTGAGAGCGGAGAGGTGGTCATAGCGACAGCAAATCCAGATGTGCTGGAGGACTATATCCATCCAGGTGACATGGTTCTGCTTGGAAACCGTTATGAGACACAGCTATGTGCGATTGAGATGGGAGCTGCATGTGTCGTGGTCACGATGGGGGCAAAGATTTCCAAGACCATGCAGATATTTGCCAAGGAACATAACTGTATTTTGATCAGTACGCCGTATGATACAGCGACAGTTGCGCGGTTGATCAATCAGAGTATGCCGATTGGCTATTTTATGCGGCGTGAGAAGCTCACAACCTTTAAGATTACAGATAAAACAGAAAGTATCAAGGCTATCATGAAAAAGAAGCGGTATCATGATTTCCCTGTGCTTGACGAGGAGGATAAATACGTCGGCATGATTTCACGCCGGACATTGTTAAACCTGCGCAAAAAGCAGCTGATACTGGTCGATCACAATGAACTCTCGCAGACCGTTGATGGGATAGAGGCTGCAGATATCCTCGAAATCATAGATCACCACAGAATCGGTACACTTGAGACCGTCTCGCCTGTATTTTTCAGAAACCAGCCACTTGGCTGTACGGCAACCATCATTTATCAAATGTATCAGGAAAAGGGTATTGAGATTCCCAAAAATATTGCAGGTCTCATGATGTCTGCAATCATTTCCGACACCTTGATGTTCCACTCGCCGACTGTTACAGAGGTAGATAAGGCAGCAGCAGAAAAGCTCTCCGAGATCTGTGAAGTGGAGATCGAGGGGTTTGCAATTGACATGTTTGGTGCGGGTAGCAATCTGGGAGATAAGACGGCGGAGGAGATTTTCAATCAGGATTATAAGAACTTTTCGGTAAACGGCTTTGAGTTCAGTGTGGGGCAGATCAACTCGATGAACAGTATTGAGCTGGAAGAGATCAGGGAGAAGATAGAGCCTTATATCATGGAACAGATGCCGGGGCTTCCTGTGGAAATGTGTTTCTTCATGCTGACCAATATCGTGTATGAGAAGACAGAACTTTTATGTTTTGGTGAAAGGGCAAGGGAACTGGTGAGAACGGCGTTTAAGCTGCCGAAAACGCAGAAAAAGTTTGAACTGAAGAATCTGGTATCCAGAAAGAAACAATTGATTCCGGCATTTGTATCTGTCTTGCAGCAGTGGGAAAAATAACATAGAAAAGTTACATAAAATACCACAGAAGATAAATTCTGTGGTATTTTTAATTTGTGGCTTTGTTCACCTTTTCATTAGCTTTAATATGTGTTATACTGATAACTACAAGTGGACGGTATTAAATTTTCGGGATTATTTTTGCGATAAGGAGAGCGGACAGGTATGGATGAAAATATGAAATTGATCATGGCGGAGTTTGCCAAGATCAACACGAAGCTGGATAATATTGATACAAGAGTGGCAGGACTGGAGACAAGAATGACAAGCCTTGAGACAGCTGTGGAGAGACTTGATGCAAGAGTGACAAGTCTTGAGACAGCTGTGGAGAGACTTGATGCAAGAGTGACGGGCCTTGAGAAGACAACGGCGAAACTCGAGACAAGAATGAAAAGTCTGGAGGAGACAACGGCAAAACTCGAGACAAGAATGACAAGCCTTGAGAAGACAACGGCGAAACTCGAGACAAGAATGACAAGCATGGAATCAAGAATGACAGATGTTGAGACGATTATTAAGAAAGCAGAGCTTGACAAGGTTAATACCAGGCTGGGAATGATCGACTTAAAGCTTGACAAGCTTCAAGACAATTATGAGAGATTAGAGGCAGATATGAGTACGATTTCCAGTGATGTCAAGAATGGTTTTTACAAGGTTAAACACCAGATTAGAAAGTTGGAAGATCAGGGCGCAACAATTATCAAAGTATTGGAATATAGGGAACTGATACCACTCAGTGAATAAGGAATTATCTGGAAAGAGACAACCATGCATACTGCGGGGCGGCAAAACCGCCCTATACTTTTGGAAGAAGGATAAAGAGGAGAGAGGAAGTTACAATTATGGCGAGATTACCGGTCAGCGTGTGCATGATCGCAAAAAATGAGGAGCAGTACATAGAACAGTGTCTCAGGAAACTATTGCGATATGACATGGAAATCGTGGTAGTTGACACAGGTTCCACAGACAGGACAAAAGAGATTGCAGAGAAATATACAGATAAACTGTTTGACTTTGTGTGGTGCGATGATTTCAGTGCAGCAAGAAATTTCGCAGTGTCCAAAGCATCGAACAACTGGATCCTGATCCTGGACTGTGATGAGTATGTGCAGGAGATTGATGTGGCAAAGCTGCGCACGTGTATGCAGAAATATCCGAAAAATGTCGGTGTCGTGGAGATCAGGAATGTCTACACAACAGTGGAAGGCGGTGCTTCAAAGGAAAGTATCCAGCTTGACGAAGTGCCCCGATTTTACAATAGAAATTATTATGAATACCGTTTTCGGATACATGAGCAGATCACGCCGAAAAAGTCAGATAATTACGATGAGATGATACTTGAGACTTTTCATCTGCCAATCGTCGTCAAGCATTACGGCTATGACATTCCAAAGCAGGAAATGATTCGCAAACAGGAAAGAAATTTAAATCTTTTATTGAAATCCATAGGGGAAACCGAGGGGATGGATGATTATATCTATTTCCAGATTGGGCAGTCCTATAATGTTTTGGGAAATTATGAGAAAGCGATTGAGGCGTATGACATGTGTCTGGAAATCAACCGCAATCCGGAGAAAAAATTTCTGAGCATCTGTTTGGAATCTTATGCGGACTGTCTGATCAAGGTTGAGGATCCTGGTAATGCCTACAGACTGCTTGATATGAACAGGGAGTATCTAAAGACAACAAAACTGCGGTATCTTTTTGGCAAGGCAGCACAGATGTGCAGGGACTATGAGACTGCGATCGGATTTCTGACAGGGATTACGGATGCTGCGGACTTCGAACAGCTCGGTGAGAATGTCTTTGATACATATGCGAGGATTTTTGCGATTTATAGTGAGACTGGACAGGCGGACGGATTCGAAGTATATCAGAGCAAACTGGCAGAATTTGGAAGACTGCATGGAAAGCAGATCACCTTTGCGGGAAAGGAGGCGTAGATTTCAAATGATAGAAGTCACAAAGATCAATGGGACAAAGCTTTTGGTCAACACGAATTTGATCGAGACGGTTGAGGAGACACCAGATACAGTTATTACGTTAACTGATGGCAAAAAAGTTATTGTCAAAGAAAGTAGACATGAAGTCAGAAATTTAGTAAAATTAACAAGACAGGAATATTTCAAGGGAATACTGAACATGGAAACTTCATAAAATCTGTGAGGGAAGCCAAAGGATAACGATCTAATTGGTTTAGAACATGTAGCAAATTGAGAAAATTTGAGAAAATTTTCAGAAAATTGTTGCAATTTATGTAACCTTACAGTATTATATACATATGGAGAAAAAGGAATACAGAGATAATACTGTGCCTTTTTAACATATTGAAACTTAACGAAAAAAGGGGTGTGTAAAAGTGGATATAGCGTCTTTAGTGGGAATGATTGTGTGCTTTGTTTTGGTTTTGTATGGTATGATTGACTCGGCGGGCGGCGTCAGTGGATTCGGTTACTTTCTCAACCTGCCATCAGCACTGATTACTTTTGGAGGATCATTCTTTGCAACGATGATGTCAGTTAGTATGTCAAACTTTGTCGGTGGTCTTAAAAGTATGGGGTTAATCTTTAAACAAGTTAATGTCAATGTCCCGGAGATGATCGCGAAAATTATCGAGCTTTCTAATGTTGCCAGAAAGGAAGGCCTTCTTTCTTTGGAGGAAGCGGCAGGAAATCTCGAGGATGAGTTTATGAAGAAAGGTATCATGCTGATCGTCGATGGTACGGATCCGGAGTTGGTAAGAGGAATTCTTGAGACAGAGATGAACAGTATTGATGGCAGACACAAATTGAGATCAGGATTTTGGGACAACTTGGGTGCCATGGGACCTGCATGGGGTATGATCGGTACACTGGTTGGCCTGATTTGTATGTTAAATAACATGTCGGATCCGACATCAATTGGCCCGAAGATGGGTGTTGCGCTGATCACAACATTCTATGGCTCAATGCTTGCAAACTGGATCTGCACACCGACGTCAAATAAACTGCAGGCAAACAATACTGTAGAGATGCAGGCAAAAGAGATTATGATAGAGGGACTGCTCTCTATACAGGCAGGTGAGAACCCGCGAGTGATTGAGGAGAAGCTAAAGTCATTCCTGTCGCCTAAGGAGAGACCTTCACAAGAAGAAGGCGACCGTGCTGGAGGTGAAGCTTAATGGCAAAAAAGAAAGAAGAGTTCAAGCTCCCACCCGGAACCCCGGCGCCTTGGATGAGCACCTTTTCGGATATGATGACACTGCTGATGTGTTTCTTCGTGCTCTTGTTTTCCATGTCAGAGGTTGACGCGGCAAAGTTTGAGGAAGTTGCTAAGTCTTTCCAGTCAACCATAAGTATTTTTAAAGCTGGTTCCAAGGCAATTGGTGATGGTATCTTAGTGAGCAATGGCGTAAGTCAGCTCAATATGCTTGACGAGTACATAAATACAAGCGGCAAGACGGCAGAGTCAGACACTACGAACGAAGATCCGACAAAACAAGGCGGAGCAGCGGAGGAGAAGCTGCAGGAGGCAGCGGAGCAGCTTGATATGACACAGGAAGAGATTGAATCGCTGCGGGCAGCGATTGCTGAACTCGAGGAAGAGAAGATGAAGCTCTCTGAGGAGCTTGCAGAGAAGATAGAGGAAGCACTTGCGGAGAGCATGATGACAGATCAGGTGGATGTGGATTTCAATGCAGATTATGTGACTCTTACACTCAATGGCGCATTCCTGTTCGATTCGGGAAGAGCAGATATCAAGTCGGATGCCGTACCAGTGTTGAACAAGATTGGTGTACTGCTCACAAAATATGCAGATTCAGATATTGAGATTGAAGGTCATACGGACTCAGTGCCTTTGAATGGAGGCAGGTATGAGAACAACAATGTGCTCAGCAGCTATAGGGCACTTGCGGTTTTTGATTACTTGAAGGAAAATGCGGCGCTTGATCCAGGTGTTGTGAAGCATTCTGGCAGGGGAGAGTATATGCCGATCGCCGACAATACGACACCTGAGGGAAGGGCAAAAAACAGACGGGTTGAGATAAAAATATATAATGCTTTAAGTTCGCATTAATGAAAGGGGAAAATGAAATGAAACGAAATCTGTTGTCAATTATTATTCTGGCTTTGCTTGTTGTCAATATCGTGTTGTCAGCGATCATGATGGTGAGTGTGTCAAGCGCTTCCAGGAAAACAGCGGCGCTGGTAGCTGATATTTCGACGATTGTAGGAATCGAGGTCAACGGGCTGCCACAGTCAGAGTATACAAAGACTGTATCCATGGCTGATACGGCGGTGCACAATGTGGAAGGTGATCTGACCATCCCCTTAAAGAAGGGCGAGGATGGCGCAGACCACTATGCTGTAGGCAGTGTATCCCTGTCTTTGGACACCAAGAATAAGGATTACAAGAACTATTCTGAAACAATGTCTGATATGGATGGAATCATCAAGGATATTGTGTTCGCAGTTATGGGTAATTATACAGTAGATGAGGCGAGAAGCAGCTCTGAAGTGATTAAGGCGGAAATCCTTACCAAGCTTCAGGAACGTTTTGATTCGACATTTATTTACAGTGTATCATATAACTTCTTATATAATTAGTGGAGTGACAATATAGGAATCAGCAAGACTGAGGAATAAGGGGATTTAGGAAGTAATTGATAGGATTATAAATATGTAGGGGGTGATTAACTACATGGGAGAGGTATTATCACAAAGCGAAATAGACAGTTTGCTCGCAGCCTTGAGCTCTGGTGAACTCGATGTGGAGGATATGCAGGAGAAGGACGAGCGGCAAGCCAAGAATTATGACTTTAGCCGGCCTGCAAAATTCTCAAAAGAGCATTTAAGAACTTTAAACATGATTTTTGATCATTATGGAAGACTGTTATCAACAAACCTCCCTGTATATCTTAGAAAAAATGTACAGGTAAATGTTGCGAGTTCCGAGACCGTAACATTTGCAGAGTTTTCCAATGCTCTGTCCAATCCGGTATTGCTCACAGTTGTCAATTTCTCACCGATGCCGGGATCTATAATCATGGAGTTGACGAGTGGACTGGGATATGCGATCATAGACCGAATGCTTGGAGGCAGGGGAGAAGCACTCGACAAGGCAAGAGATTTTACGGAAATAGAGATGAGCATCATAGAACGGATCATGGTTATCTGCATGCAGCTCCTCAGAGAACCATGGAAAAATGTTGCGGAGGTGAATCCATATCTCGAAAGGATTGAGACGAATCCGCAGTTTGCTCAGATTATATCACCGAGTGATATGGTGGCGCTCGTGACCATGAATGTCAAGATTGGTGATGTGGAAGGTTTGATGAACGTGTGTCTTCCATTTTTTACGCTGGAAACAGTTATGGATCGCTTAAATACGAAGTTCTGGTACTCTAGTCTGCAGAAGATGGATGACGAAGATTATGAGCAGTTCATCGAATCGATGATACGAAGAGTGGATGTTCCTGTTAAGGCAGTTCTTGGAAAGAGTGTCATAACAGTGAATGATTTTGTAAATATACAGGTGGGTGATATCATACGTCTTGATTCTAAGGTTGATGATGAACTGGATGTATATGTGGGGGATATTAGGAAATTTAGTGCTGTGCCGGGCGCAAGCAAAGAGGCATACGCAGTAAGGGTAACATCAGTAGTGAGGGAGGAGGAATAAGACAATGGACGGCATGTTATCTCAAGATGAAATCAATGCATTGTTGAACGGTGTAGATCTGTCAGCAGATTCCGGAGCGGCAGACACGGCGACAGCTACGGCAGATAACTCGGATGGAGATGATCTCACCGATATAGAAAAAGATGCAATAGGAGAGGTGGCCAATATCAGTATGGGCACCTCAGCGACGACACTTTTTTCACTTGTTAATAAAAAGGTAAATATCACAACACCTATTGTGGAGATGTGTACATGGCAGGATGTGTTAGATGCCTATGAAAGACCTTGTGTATTTATTCAGATCAAATATACAGTGGGATTGAATGGCACCAATATTTTGGTATTAAAGGAACATGATGTAAAAGTTATTACCGATTTGATGATGGGTGGTGATGGTACCAACGTTGACGGAGAACTCAGTGAGCTGCATTTAAGTGCAATCTCGGAGGCAATGAATCAGATGATGGGATCATCGTCAACATCACTTTCTTCTATGCTTGGCAAAACGATCGATATCAGTCCGCCAGAATCAAGTCTTGTAGATCTTCACTCCAAGGATCCGGGAGATCTTTCACCGTTCCTTGAGGACAGATTTGTTAAGATTTCATTTAGAATGCAGATAGATGATTTGGTAGATTCCACATTGATGCAGTTGTATCCGCTTGACTTTGCGAAATCTGTTTATGAGACATTTATGGCACAGCAGATGGGGGCACCAGCACCTGCGCCAAGTCCGGCTCCCGCCCCTGCGGCACCAAGTCCGGAGCCGACGCCAGCTCCAGCTCCAGTTCCTGCAATGGATATGGGAATGCAACCGCAGATGGGAATGCCACAGGGAGGATATGGTATGCAGCCACAGATGGGAATGCCACAAGGCGGATATGGAATGCCACAGATGGGAATGCCTATGGGATACGGAATGCCAAATGTAAGTATACAGCCTGCGCAGTTCCAGAGTTTTGCACCAGGACAGGGTGAGATGGTAAGTGCGGAGAGCATCGGCTTGATCAGGGATGTTCCGTTGGAGGTAACAGTAGAGTTGGGAAGAACCAGCAAATCTATATCGGATATTCTGGAGTTTGCCCCTGGTACTATTATAGAGCTTGATAAGATTGCCGGTGAACCGATTGACGTACTTGTGAATGGCAAGTTTGTCGCAAAAGGCGAGGTTGTTGTCATCGAGGAGAGCTTTGGTGTAAGAATTATGGAAATAATAAAATAATAAAAAGCATATTATTTTAAATAATGTTTTTGATTTATAGAAAGGACAAGATTTATTATGGGGAAGAGAGTATTGATCGTAGACGATGCTGCATTCATGAGAATGATGATTAAAGATATCCTGACAAAGAATGGATATGAGATTGCTGCTGAAGCTGAAAATGGAAAGATTGCAGTTGATAAGTACAAGGAGGCATCACCTGACTTAACGCTCCTTGATATCACAATGCCTGAGATGGATGGTATTCAGGCACTTAAGGCAATTAAGGCAATTGATCCGGGAGCAAATGTAATCATGTGTTCTGCTATGGGACAGCAGGCGATGGTTATTGAGGCGATTCAGTCTGGAGCAAAGGACTTTATCGTAAAGCCTTTCCAGGCGGAGCGCGTCCTGGAGGCAGTTAAGAAGGTTGTAGGCTAGAAAGTATGCTTTTATTATCGACATCAAAAAGGTTTGACTCCATTGGACAGTTGTTGACCGTGACACTGATATTCATATTTGTCTTGGCTCTTACATATTTTGCCACAAAGCTCACTGCAGGTCTTCAGAAAGGGAGGCTTGCAGGTTCTAATGTGGAGCTGCTGGAGACCTTCAAGATAGCACCAACCAAATATATACAGGTTGTGAGAATAGGTAAGAAATATTTTTCTTATGTGGTTTGTAAGGATACGGTCACTTTGCTTGGTGAAATGACAGAAGACGATATCACAGCACTGGGCAGGGAAGAGACAGAATCGGCAGTCAACATTAATTTTAAGGAAATATTTGACAAATTCAGAAAACAGCAGTAGATCCAATACGAAAAGAGGTTGTGACCAACTGTCTGTTTATGCAGGTTAACATACAATTATGTGAGGCATAAGGATAATTTGATATGAAGAATAAGAGCAGTAAATACAAGATCGGGCAGGAGCTTCGGAAAATTGCATATATGCTTTGCATGGTGGTGATAATACTTTTGGCGGATGTTATTGTGGCAAATGCGACGACTGAGGATGATGGAGCCGCTGCGGAGCAGATCTTGGACAACCAGCGGGAGGAAAATGAAAACAGGACAAATATTAATGAGCCTGGTTCTGCCCAGACTGGTGAGGAACTTCAGGAATTAAATATTGCCAATAATCTTATCATTACGTATGACAGTGGAAATGGTGAGCTCAGTGGGACACTGAGAATATTGTTGATACTGACAGCAATTGCTGTATTGCCGATTCTTCTGGTAACGATTACATCGTTCACCAGAATACTGATTGTATTACATTTCACGAGACAGGCATTAAATACACAGTCAGCACCTCCCAATCAGGTATTGATTGCAATTTCTTTGTTCCTTACATTTTTTATCATGCAGCCAGTGTTTGGAAAGATTTATACAGAAGCGATTGTTCCTTATGATGCGGGAGAGATCAGTTTTGAGGAAGCGATTCAGGTTGCGGCAGATCCCATGAGACATTTTATGTTTGAACAGACACAGATGAAAGATATCGATGCCTTTATGCAGATTTCAAACACAGCATGGGATGGGGAGACTGAGGCTCAGGTGCCTACAACGGTTTTGATTCCGTCTTTTATTGTCAGTGAACTTCGCACGGCGTTTATTATTGGATTTATGATTTATGTGCCGTTTATTGTGATTGATATGGTAGTTGCATCTGTTTTGATGAGTATGGGTATGATGATGCTGCCGCCGACAACGATTTCCATGCCGTTTAAGATCTTGTTATTTGTATTGGCAGATGGGTGGAATCTGGTCATTATGTATCTGGTACAGACTTTTTACTGATAAAGAGTGCTTTTGTTTTAGGGAAAGGAGTATGGTGATAGGATGACAACAGAAATGGTAACAGATGTTATGAAAGAGGGATTATTTGTAGTACTTAAGACAGCAGCACCGCCATTAATCGTATCATTGGTGATCGGTCTTGCTGTCAGTATTTTTCAGACAGTCACCTCTATTCAGGAACAGACACTTACTTTTGTACCTAAGATTGTAGGCATGTTTCTCTGTCTGATGCTTTTGGGAGACTGGATGTTAAATAACATGACAACGTACATGACAGATTTATGGCAGAATTTTTCTCTGTATATCAGATAGAGGGAGAGAGGGCTGCACAATATGGTAAATTTATCTTTTTCCATGTCCGAATTGGAATATTTTCTGTTTGTGTTTGTGCGGATTGCAAGCTTTGTCTTTGTGGCTCCCTTTTTTAGTACCAAAGGTGTGCCAAATAATGTCAAGATTGCATTGAGTGTATTTGTTGCCTATATTATGTATAACTTTGGACCGGAGCATGTTTATCCGGATTACAATACCATACTTGGATTTGCCACAGTTGTGTTGAAGGAAGTGTCGGTGGGTTTGCTGATTGGATTAGCGGCTCAGATGTGTACTTCCATTGTTTTATTTGCGGGTAGGATCATAGACATGGAAGTGGGGCTTTCCATGGCAAATGTGTTTGATCCCACCACAAATGAACAGGCATCGATCACAGGAGCTTTAATACAGTATGGTGTGATGCTGATTTTGTATACAACAGGGCTTCACCGGTATCTGCTCAAGGCGCTGATGGAGACCTTTATACTGATACCAGTAAGTGGTGTTCATATCAATACAGACAGGTTGTTGGAGTCACTTATTACATTTCTGGGTGATTATATCATTATTGGTTTCCGGGTATGCCTGCCAGTGTTTGCCAGTATCACACTGATGAATATCGTTCTTGGACTGCTGGCAAAGCTTGCCCCGCAGATGAACATGTTTTCTGTTGGTATTCAGCTCAAACTGCTGGCAGGGCTTAGTGTCATTATGGTAACGATAACCCTGCTTCCCGATGTCTGCAATTTTATCACAACGCAGATACAACAGATGATTGTCTCAATGGTGGAGGGCATGATGTGATATTAGAATATAATCTACAGTTCTTTGCGCAGGAGGGGCCTGGTGGTGAGAAAACCGAGGAGCCAACTGCAAAGAAGAAGTCAGATACACGTAAAGATGGTAAGGTTCCGAAAAGTAAAGAGTTGTCAAGTGGTGTGGAGCTGATTGCACTTTTTCTGATCTTAAAGTTCTGGATCGGTCATATGGGTGAGAACTTTATGAAGCTTTTCAGCAAGATATATCAGAAGATGCCAGAATATACGACTTATTGGAATGGACGTATTGTAAAAGAGGATTACAGGATTCTGATCAACAGTGTGTATCTGGAACTGCTAAAGCAGCTGCTTCCTTTTTTCATTGTTGGAATTGTCATTGCTGTCGGAATCAATATGCTGCAGTTTAAGTTTCAGATCTCTACAAAGCCCCTGAAGCCCAAATTCAGTAAACTCAATCCGATATCAGGCGCAAAGAGATTGTTTTCCAAGGAGAAGATTATCGAGCTTTTGAAGTCAATTGCCAAGGTTGTTTTGATCATGGCGATTGTATACTCGACTATAAAAGATGACTGGGTATATCTGGTTCAGTTCTATGGCATGCCTCTGAATCAGGCAATTGAACTGATTGGCAATGTTGTGATCAATATGGGACTCAAGATTTCCCTTGTATTTATGATCGTGGCATTTGCGGACTTGTTTTATCAGCGCCGCAAGTTCAATAATGATATCAAGATGACGAAGCAGGAGGTTAAGGACGAGTACAAGAACGCAGAAGGTGATCCACAGATTAAGGGAAAGATCCGTGCTAAGATGCGTGAGGCATCCCAGAGGCGTATGATGCAGGATGTGCCAAAGGCGGATGTGGTCATCACGAATCCAACGCACTACGCAGTGGCAATTCGATATGATGCTTCAATCGGTTCTGCGCCGGTAGTTCTTGCAAAGGGTGCGGATTATGTGGCACAGAAGATTAAAGAGATCGCGCGGGAGAATCATGTAGAGATCGTGGAGAACAAACCACTTGCCCGTATGCTGTATGCAAATGTGGATATCGGACAGGAAGTGCCGCCGGAGCTGTATCAGGCAGTGGCAGAAGTTCTCGCAATGGTATACAAAATGCAGGGAAAAATATAATAAAAATCAATTAAAAATAAGTTGACATAAGATAGCGAAAAAAAGAAATATGAAAATTGTATTATGTTAACAAAAATGGGACTCTGTGTGCAAATTGATATCTGGGAAAATCAGATATCAATTGTGAAATAGCACAGAGTTTTTTGTTTTAATTTGTGTAAGTATTATAAAAAATTAAAAAAATCAAAAAACTTACAAATTATTATATACAAATTATGTAAATTGTGCGATAATATGAAAAAGGAATCTTGGAGAAATAACGTGATAAGATATCATGCTATTTCTTTAAGATTCCTAAGAAAAGCAATAGGGGATTATTTATTAAGGAGTTAAGGGGGAGTCAGAGACATGAAGATGAGAAAAGCGGACATAGGCGTAGCTCTTTATTTACTTGGCGCTATCATCATGTTGATTGTACCGATCAGTAGTACGATGCTGGATGTACTGCTTGCGATCAATATTTCGCTTGCTTTCACGATCCTGTTCACGACAATGTTTGCAAAAGAGGTTTTGGATCTGTCATTTTATCCAACCATATTGCTGTTCACAACGATCTTTAGAATCGCTCTGAACGTATCATCGACCCGTTTGATCTTGTCGACAGGTAATCCGGGAAACGTCGTGGCGACTTTCGGTAATTTCGTGGGAGGCGGCGATCTCGTCATCGGTATTGTGGTATTCATTATCCTGATTATCGTGCAGTTTGTCGTTATCAACAAAGGTTCTGAACGAGTTGCCGAGGTTACAGCGAGATTTACGCTGGATGCGATGCCAGGTAAACAGATGGCAATCGATGCGGACTTAAATACAGGTGCCATTACAGATGCGGAAGCAAAGGTTCAGAGGGAGAAGCTTCAGCAGGAAGCGAGCTTCTTTGGTTCCATGGATGGTGCTGTTAAGTATGTAAAGGGAGATGCGACTGCGGGTCTGATCATTACCTTTGTCAATATTATCGGCGGCATCATCATGGGTGTTTTGCGTCAGGGCATGGATATTGGTGCAGCGGCAGATAAATATACGATCCTTACAATAGGTGATGGTCTGGTAAGCCAGATTCCTTCACTTCTTATTTCGTTGTCAACAGGTATTCTTGTCACGAAAGGCTCCAAGGAAGCAGACTTTGGTACTGTGCTTGTCAACCAGCTTTTTGGAATACCAAAGGTATTGTACATGGTAGGTGCAGTGCTTGCATTTTTGGGATTGGTAACACCGCTGAATCCGTTGATTTTCGTTATATTAGGCATTATCTTTATTGTGTGCGGACGTATGATCGCATCCACAATTGAGACGGCGAGCATTGAGGCAGAGACAGATACGGAGGAGGATACAGCAGATGAGATCCGCAGGCCGGAAAATGTCAATTCGCTGCTGCAGGTGGATCCGATCGAGCTGGAGTTTGGCTATGGTATTATACCGCTTGCCGATGTCAATCAAGGAGGAGACCTGTTAGACCGAGTTGTTATGATCCGAAGGCAGATTGCATTGGAGCTTGGTACAGTAGTGCCGATCATCCGTCTGCGTGACAATATTCAGCTGAATCCGAATCAGTACATAATTAAGATAAAAGGGATTCAGGTAAGTGAGGGTGAAATCTTATTTGATCACTATATGGCGATGAATCCGGGATTTGTGGAGGAAGAGATTTCAGGTATCCCTACTTTTGAGCCTTCGTTCCATCTGCCGGCAATATGGATCACAGAGAATCAGAGGGAGCGCGCGGAGAGTGTAGGCTATACTGTAGTAGATCCGCCATCGATCATCGCAACCCATCTGACAGAGATCATCAGACAATATCTTGCAGATCTGCTCACGAGACAGGATGTACAGAACCTTGTCAACAATGTCAAGGAGACAAATCCTTCTCTGGTGGAAGAACTTGTGCCAAAGCTTTTGGGACTTGGCGATATCCAGAAGGTATTGCAGAATCTCTTGAAGGAAGGTATCTCAGTGAGAGACCTTGTCACGATCTTTGAGACGCTTGCTGATCACGCAGCGTCCACAAGGGATACAGATATTTTGACGGAGTATGTAAGGCAGAGTTTAAAGCGTGCCATCTCCAATAAGTATTTCCCGATTAACGAGACAACTAGCGTGGTCACACTGGATCCGGGATTGGAACAAGAAATCATGGGAAGTGTGAAACAGACAGAACAGGGAGCGTATCTGACACTGGATCCAGAGAAAACAAAGACAATTATGGCTTCTGTGGAATCAGAAGTAGGAAAGCTGGAGAAGCTTGGCAAGAATCCGATCGTAATAACCTCGCCGATTGTCAGAATGTACTTTAAGAGACTGACAGAGGATTATTATAAGGATTTGGTAGTAGTATCTTATAATGAAATCGATTCAAATGTTGAATTACAATCAGTAGGAATGGTGACAGCATGATAATAAAGAAATTTCAGGGAAAAACGAAGGAAGAGGCACTCGAGAACGCAAGAAAGGAACTCGGAGAAGGAATCGTCGAGATGAATGTCAAGGCGATCAAGGCAAAAGGCATCATGAGCCTTTTTAGAGGTACACGATTTGAAGTGACGGTTGCCAAGGAAGAGGAAAATGAAAAATATAGCGTTTCTTCTGCGAGTGAAGTCCAGAAGGATGGTGTGGCAGTCAGTTTAAGTCAAAGTGCGGCATCGGGAAATAATATTCCTGGGAAAATTATTCCGATGAAACAGCCGGAAAAGAAGGAGACTGCAGCAGGGGATTCCAAGGCATCTGGTGATGCCTTGGCGGTGGGACAGGCAGTTGCGGATGCACTTGCCGCATTTCCTGCACAGAAACAGGATTCTGCAAAAACGGAAGGAGAGAGAGACTGGGGGAAGGGTGAGACAAAGACAAATGAGCCAACCAAGGAAAATCTCAAGGGAAATGGTCTGGAAGAGAAACTTGACAATCTCCAGAATTTAATTGAGAAGCAGCTTTCCCAGCAGGAAAACAAGCCTCAGGCAGACGAGACAAAAAGCGTAGAGGGTGAGAAGAAGGAAGAAAACACAGAGCGCGTAAACTTCTTAAAACTCCTGTACAATAAAATGACCGACAATGAGATCAATGAGAAGTATGCAAAAGAGATTATTGATGAGATTGACAGAAACTGCAAGGCAGATGTTACAATGGATTTCATGCTCTCAGAGATCTACCAGAGAATGATTTTAAAGCTTGGAAAACCATATGTTATGGAGGAGGATGAAAAAACTCCAAAGGTTGTATTTTTTGTAGGTCCAACTGGTGTGGGAAAGACGACAACGATCGCAAAGATCGCCTCCTCTTTCCGGGTAGAGCACAAGAAAAAGGTGGCACTGCTTACAGCTGATACCTACAGGATTGCAGCGGCAGAGCAGCTGAGGACGTATGCGAATATTCTGGAAGTGCCGTTCAGGGTTGTGTATACAGCGAAGGAAATTACGGATGCTGTGGAGGATTTTAAGGAATATGATTATATATTGGTGGATACAACAGGACATTCGCCAAACAACGAAGCGCAGTGCGAGAGTATGGGTGATCTGATTCACTCGGTTGATGCAAATGCTTCCAAAGAAGTATTTCTTGTGCTGTCTGCCTCGACAAAATACAGGGATTTGATGAGGACTGCCGATATTTACAAAGAAATCACGGATTATAAGCTGATCTTCACAAAGCTCGATGAGACGACTACACTAGGAGATATTTATAATCTTAAATTATATACAGGTGCGACGCTTTCATATGTGACATGTGGCCAGAATGTACCAGATGATATTGAGTATTTCAATCCACAGTCAACTGTGAAGCAGTTGCTTGGAGGAAGGCGCTGATAGGAGGGTAATATATGGTGGATCAGGCTGAACAATTAAGAAATGTGATTAAAATGAATCCAGCGCCAAGACCACTCTCCAGAGTTATAACGGTGACAAGTGGAAAAGGTGGAGTAGGAAAGTCCAACACATCCATAAACCTTGCATGTCAGTTTAAAAAATTGGGAAAGCGGGTAATTATACTGGATGCAGACTTTGGACTTGCAAACATAGAGATTATGTTTGGAACGGTTCCGAAACATAACCTGTGTGATCTGATTTATCAGGGAAAAGATATCACAGATATCATAACATGGGGACCTATGGACATAGGTTTTATATCAGGAGGCTCCGGAATTGCAGGATTGTCAAATTTAAGCAGGGACTACTTAAATTATATCATACAAAACCTTGCAAAACTCGACGCAATTGCCGATATTATTATTATAGATACTGGTGCAGGGATTTCCGACGCGGTGTTGGATTTTCTAGTCGCGAGCGGTGAGATACTGGTTGTGGCGACACCAGAACCCACATCGATCACAGATTCCTATTCACTACTGAAAGCGTTAAACCGCCATCCGCGTTTCTCGAGGGAATACTCGAAGATTATGGTGATTGCCAACAAAGTATCTGGCGTGGCAGAGGGTGAGACCATGTACAATAAGCTTGAGACAGTGGTAAGCCGCTATCTGAAGCTGCCGGTGTCATATCTGGGTTCCATACCGCAAGACTATCACCTTGAGGATGCAGTGATGCAGCAGACTCCTGTGAGTATGCAGAGCCCGAATGCAAAGTCTTCCATTGCGTATGAGCGTATGGCGTATGTCCTGATGGACAAAGAATATGACAAATCGCTGATCAAGCGGGGAATGGCTGCATTTTTCTCACATATCGTGGCGGGAAATAAAAAAATGGGGTAAATAGAATCAGGAGGAGTCTATGATAGAGAAATTTATATCACCAGGTGATAAGCTGGAGCTGAAATCGACAGTCAGCGTGGTACTCCCTGATGGTACGGAAGGAGTAAAGACGTACAGGACTTCGGTATATGATATCCTGGATGACGGACGGCTGGAACTGGTGATGCCAATGGAGCAGACAAAGCTGGTGCTGCTTCCGATTGACGGGGAGTATGATGTATGCTTTTCTTCCCATGGCGGAATGTATCGTGCAAATGTCAGGATTGTTGACAGACAGAAGATAAATGGCATTTATATCCTGGTTGTAGAGATGATCAGCAATCTTCACAAGTTTCAGCGGAGGGAATATTATAGATTCAACTGTGTCGTCGATATGACAGCAAGGGAAATGACAAGACAGGAGTCGGATGCCTTTGCAAAAGGTCTTACATATCTGGTATCGGAGAAGGATATGGTGAGGGGCGTGATCGTGGATATCAGCGGTGGCGGAACACGCTTTGTGTCAAGGCAGAAGTTTAACGAGGACAGTATTATAATGATGTGTTTTGATCTGCCGATCATGGAGCGCGAAAGATCATTTTTGCTGGCGGCAAAGGTAATCTATTCAGGTGAGATTGAGAATAGGACAAATGAGTATGAGAATCGTGTAAAATTTGAGTATATAGATACCACGACGAGAGAAGAGATTATTAAGTACATTTTTGATGAGGAAAGAAAAATTAGAAAAAATGGGAAGGGTCGTTGAATAGTATGACAATTAACACAAATGCTCCAAAAAACAAGAAAAAAATTCTTTTGGTTGATGATTCTGCACTTATGAGAAGGGTTATGTGTGATATAATCAATTCAGATGAACGGTTCCAGGTAGTGGAACAGGCTTTTGATGGTCAGGCAGCATATGAACTTCTGAAAAAAAATCAGTATGATGGTGTCGTTCTTGATGTCAATATGCCTAAGATGAATGGAATCCAGTTTCTGCGTGCCCTGCAGAAGGATAAGATCCGGGCGCGTATTATGATGGCGAGTACGGATACCAAGGATGGCGCGGCAGTCACAATGGAAGCACTTGACCTTGGCGCGATCGATTTTATCGAAAAGCCGGTAAACATTGTATATCTGAAAAGCAGTGGATTCAAGGATAAATTCTTAGACACACTTCAGGCGGTGGTTTCAAGCCGTCAGACCAATATTTCTGCTTCCCCTGTGTTGACGAGGGAGAAGCAGGAGGAGAATACACAAAAGCTTGTAAACATTGTCAGGAAGAGTAAGCCGGTGGTGAGTGGACAAAAGCTTGTCGCGCTTGCCTGCTCAACAGGAGGACCCAAGGCACTTCAGAGCGTTGTGCCAAGACTTCCGGCAGAGCTTGCGGCACCTGTTTTGATTGTCCAGCATATGCCAAAAGGGTTTACACAGTCCCTCGCGGAAAGACTTGATTCCATGAGTAAGATCAAGGTCAAAGAAGCAGCAGAGGGAGATGTGCTTGAGAACGGTGTGGTATATATTTCCATGGGGGGCAAGCATATGAATGTGGCGACTAAAGGCGGAAGGGCGACGATTACATATACAGACGAACCTCCAAGAGAGGGCGTAAAACCGTGTGCAAATTATATGTATGAGTCCTTGAAATCAAGTAATTTTGCGCAGATTGTCTGTGTTGTACTGACCGGTATGGGAGCGGATGGCACCAAGGGAATCGTGAATTTGGAAACTTCAAAAAAGATACACGTTATCGCACAGGATGAGGCATCATCAACGGTGTATGGAATGCCCAAGGCAATCGCTGCTACAGGACTGGTAAACCAAGTGGTCTCACTTGATAACGTGGCCCAGGAAATTATAATGAATGTGGGGGTCAGATAGAATGGATACAAGTCAATATCTTGATATTTTCCTTGATGAGTCGAAGGAGCATTTACAAAATCTGAGTGATCAGATTATGGAGCTGGAGCAGAATCCTGAAAACATGGACACGATCAATGAGATTTTCAGGGCTGCTCATTCCTTAAAAGGTATGGCCGGTACAATGGGATATAAGCGCATGCAGACGCTCACCCATGATATGGAGAACGTTTTTTCGGAAGTTCGCAATGGTACTTTTAAGGTACAGCCGGGAATGATTGATATTCTGTTCAAGAGTCTGGACGCGCTGGAGGAGTATGTCAACAATATTCAGCAGACAACGGAGGAAGGAACAAATGATAATCAGGAT
The DNA here is from genome assembly GCA_947175175.1 of uncultured Lachnospiraceae bacterium. Classification (GTDB taxonomy): domain Bacteria; phylum Bacillota; class Clostridia; order Lachnospirales; family Lachnospiraceae; genus COE1. The sequence goes on along the minus strand of CAMWLV010000008.1, from coordinate 11,144 downwards.
CTGATCGATGCATTAAACAGTATCCTGAAAAATAATGGAGAAGTTGTGGCAGGCGGCGGTGCGCCGGCAGCTGATTCGGGAGCGGCAGCATCGTCTGCTCCGGCAGAGGCACCTGCGTCCAATGATGGAAATGTCAAGGGAGAGAAATGGCAGGAGATCAAGATCAATGATACTGAGAGGATGCTCATTGATAAGGCGCACAGTGAAGGATTGAAAGTATATGGTTTGACTGTCTATGTTGAAGAGGCATGTGTGTTAAAGGCTGCAAGGGCATTTCTGGTGTTTAAGGCATTGGAAAAACTGGGTGAGATCATTGTATCAGCACCAACAGCACAGGATATTGAGGATGAGAAGTTCGAACTTACATTTAGTTTGATTTTTATATCAGGAAATACAGCAGATGAGATTAAGGAGGCTGTTAAGAGCGTATCCGAGATTGAGGAGGCGTTTTGTGCAGAGTATACGGCTGCAGCGCCGGCGAAGCCAGCTGAACCAGAGAAACCGGCAGAGACTAAGCCCGCAGAGGAGGCAAAACCTGCTGTGACAGCGCCGGCACCAAAGGCGGCAGCTCCTGCAGCAACACCAGCGCCGGCACCGGCAGCAAAACCTGCGGCGGCCGCAGCGTCAGCTTCGTCAACAAAGCCTGCGGCGAAACCTGTTGTAAACAGAACAGTCAGAGTGGACATTGAGAAGCTTGATAATCTGATGAACTTAGTCAGCGAGCTTATCATCGCTAAGAATTCCTTGATTTCAGCGACGGCAGCAGCTGAGGATAATAAAGGGGACAACGGATCTGTCAATGAACAGATTGAGTATCTCGAGAGTGTCACCACAAACCTTCATGAGTCTGTCATGAAAGTTCGAATGGTGCCAATCGAGAGTGTTGTTGCAAAGTTCCCGCGTATGATCAGGGATTTGTCCAAGAAGCTTGGGAAGAAAATGGAACTGTACATGTCAGGTGAAGATACAGAGCTTGACCGTACCGTTGTTGACGAGATTGGCGATCCTCTGATGCATATGCTCAGAAACTCCGCAGACCATGGTCTGGAGCCCAATGATGTGCGTGTTGCAAACGGTAAACCAGAGGTTGGTTCCATCTTCCTGGATGCTTATCAGGATGGCAATAACGTCGTGATCGAAGTGCGTGACGATGGCGGCGGAATCAATGTGGACGCAGTCAGAAATAAAGCAATTGAACGTGGTACAGTGACACCGGAACAGGCTGAGGCAATGACAGAGAAAGAAATCATCGACCTTCTGTTCCTGCCGAGTTTCTCCACAGCAAAGAAGGTATCTGATGTATCAGGGCGAGGCGTGGGACTTGATGTAGTTAAATCAAAAATCGAGTCACTCAGTGGTGAGGTTGAGGTAAAGAATCGTTTTGGAGAGGGTTCTTCATGGATTATAAGGCTGCCTCTGACACTGGCAATCATACAGGCACTTATGGTAGTCATCGGCGATGAGAAATATGCAATTGCGCTGGGCTCTATTCAGACGATCGAGGATGTTTTACCGGAAGACATCAAGCTTGTGCAGGCGAAAGAAGTAATCCATATTCGAGGGACAGTTATTCCTATTATCAGGATGGATAAGGTTCTTGAGATTCCTTCAAGAGGGGATGAGGACAATAAGAATAAGAATCTCACTGTCATTATTGTTAAGAAGGGCGACAAGCAGGCTGGTTTGGTAGTGGACGAGCTGATCGGTCAGCAGGAAGTAGTTATTAAGTCCATGGGCAAGTATATCAAAGTACCAAAGATGATCAGCGGCGCTACCATCTTAGGTAATGGTGAAGTGGCATTGATTCTTGATACCAATGCGTTGATTTAATCCTATTGATAATGAAAGGTAGGGCATAGAACATGGATGAAGTAAAAGTAATGGATGATCAAAAGCGGGATTTTAGTCTTAACCGTCCTGTGAAGCGTGAAACGACACAGTTTATCGTGACGCAGCTCGGCGGTGAACAGTATGGTATAGACATAAAGTATATTTCAAATATTATCAGAATGTCAAAGATAACGAGGGTGCCAAAGGTGCCTAATTATATCAAAGGTGTGATCAATGTCCGTGGTGTTGTTATTCCGACAATCAGCCTCAGACTGAAGATGGGACTGCCAGAGGATGAAGTTACCAAGAAGACCCGTATCATCATCCTCACACTGGAACAGCATGAGTCAATTGGTGTGTTGGTAGATGAGGTAAAAGAGGTTGTGACACTTGATGAGGAGCACATTGAAAGAATGGGCTATGAGAAGGATGAGAAGGAAAGATTTCTTTCAGGTGTAGGTAAGGCTGACGGAAAACTGATCTCGCTGCTTGACATCACATCAGTGCTGGCAGAAGTAGTTGATGTGTAAAAATTTGTGACTTTTGAATTAGGAAAGGCTTAGGTTTTATCATGGCAGAAAATATGAGTTTCGAGAGAGTTACGACAGAATATTATGATGTATTAAAGGAGCTGGGAAACATCGGGGCAGGCAACGCGACAACAGCGCTTGCCCAGATGCTCCAGACCAAGGTGGATATGAAGGTTCCACAGGTCAGACTTCTGGATTTCAAGGATGTTGGCGTGGTTATGGGCGGAGAAGAGCAGCTTGTTGCAGGCATCTATCTGGCTGTTGAGGGAGATATCACAGGCAGTATTATGTTTATACTTGAAAAGAATGCGGCGAAATCGCTCGTGTCTAAGCTCATGGGGATGCCACCAGCGGAAGGCGGATTCACGGAGATCGAGATATCAGCGATGAAAGAGATTGGCAATATTATCACAGGTGCGTATCTCAATTCATTGGCTCAGATGACGAATCTCAAGATGATTCCGTCTGTTCCGGACTTAAATATTGATATGCTCAATGCGATACTAAGCGTACCGGCTATAGAATTTGGAATTATAGGGGATCAGATCCTACTGATACAGACCGTATTTACGGATGATGTAGATCTGAATGGTTATTTTATTCTTATGCCGGACCTCGAGTCGTACTCGAAGATGCTGGCAGGACTTGGGCTGTCAATATAACTATACATTCATAAATTAGCAGCACTAAATAGAGAAGGGGCATAGTGAGCGATGGCGAATATAGTTAAAGTAGGAATGGCAGACTTGAATGTGTGTAAGAGCCCTGACGGCATAACGACGTTGGGACTTGGTTCTTGTGTAGGAATATGTATCAGGGATCCGGTTGCCAAGGTTGGGGGAATGGCACACGCCATGCTGCCGGACAGTAAACAGATAGAAAATAATTCAAACAGGGCTAAGTTTGCCGACACAGGAATTGATGATCTTGTGAAAAAGATACTGGCAATGGGCGGCAAAAAGACAAGACTGGAGGCAAAGATAGCAGGTGGGGCACAGATGTTTGCGTTCCAGAACAAATCGGATATGGTACGTGTCGGAGAGCGAAATGTGGAAGCCAGCAAGAAAAAGCTGAGAGAATTGGGTATTCCATTAAAAGCTCAGGATACAGGTCTTAATTATGGTCGTACCATTGTATTTTATCCTGAGACGGGCGATTTGATTATCCGTTCGGCAGGAAAACCTGAAAAAAAGATTTGATTATTTTTATTGAAAATAAGGGGATAATAAAATGGGAAATAAGACAGGTCTTATCACACCTTTTTTCATGCTTCTGGCAGGAGCGATAGCATCTATAATAATGTATGTAAGGGGATTTGACTTGACGACGATGTTGTGGGGGCTGTTGATCGTGCTGGTGATATTTTATATCATTGGTGATGTGGCAAGATATCTCTATGCATCGATCAGACCACGCATTATACCATCTGGCGATCTTGAGATGATGGTTCGGCAGGCAAAGCAGAATGGCGATCTCACAGGAAGCGTTGTTGCTTTTGCGAATGATGAGCAGAAGGACATGGAAGGTATAGACGCGGATGGTTTTATGTCAGAGAACATGGAATTATCTTCCATGGAAGCTGATTCTGCGGAAGACAATTATACAGAAGGGTATTCTGACGAGGAGCTCTATAACTATGCTGCTGAAGATACCACTGCAGCAATGGAAAGTTATGGGGATAATTAAGCATAACGGGGGATTGGAATGAACGATGCAGCGCGCAAAAGGCTTTGGGAGGATTATGCTAGACTGAAAACTCCGGATCTGAGGGAAAAGCTTATACTGGAATATGCTCCGCTTGTGAAGGTAGTAGCAGGGCGGTTAAGTATGTACCTTGGTTATAACGTAGAATATGAGGATTTGGTAAGTTATGGAGTTTTCGGTCTCATTGATGCCATTGATAAGTTTGACAGGAATAAAGAGGTGAAATTCGAGACCTATGCCAGTCTGCGTATCCGTGGAGCTATACTTGATCAGATTCGAAAGATGGACTGGATACCACGCACGATCAGACAACGCCAGAAACAGATCGATACGGCGATGAAGGAACTGGAACAGCGCAATGGAAGACCGGCTACGGATGCTGAGCTTGCAGCGTATATGGGAATCAGTGAAGACGAATTTATGGATTGGCAGAATCAAGTCAAAGCGGATAATATTATTTCACTGAATGAGTATGTGGAGCAGGGAAATGACATTTCATCGGAAAAGAGCATCAGCTCAGGATTTGAGACACCGGAAAGCGTAGTCGAGAAAGGTGAGCTCAAGAAAATGCTCGAGGAGTCATTGGAGCTGTTGACAGACAAAGAGAAAAAGGTGATCCTGCTGTATTATTATGAGGAGCTCACTTTGAAGGAAATCAGCCGCGTGCTCGAGGTATCAGAGTCAAGAATATCGCAATTGCATACCAAAGCATTGCAAAAGATGAAGACAAAGATGGGAAATTATATCGGTATATTAGACTAGCAATTGTATCGGTTGCATGGAGGCATGACTTATATGAATGGATATTTTCAGATACAAACAGATGAAAAAGGGGTAAGTTTGTTACTGTCTCCCCCGATTGGAGAGGGAGAGAGGATACGTGTTGCAGAATTAAAAGAGTATCTTAACAGGATAGGCGTACCCTATGATGTCAAGGCAATCAACTCAGCCCTGTCTTCCATGGGCGAAGAGGAGGTTGTCCTTTTTTTAGCTGCAATGAAGATACCACCAGTAGACGAAAAATGTGATATACAGGTGATGTACGACAAAATGACCGTGATTCTGCGTATGTATCCACCAAGTGCAGGAGGCTTGATGACAAGTAAAGCACACATTATGGATTTACTCGGGCAGTCAAAGGTGAGAGCGGGAATTGATGAAGATGCAATCATGATGGCGCTCGAGGAAAGGCCGTATTGTACAGATATTGTAGTCGCGAGGGGAAAACTGCCTACACTCGGTCGTGATGCATCACTTGTTTATCATTTCGACACCAATAATACGGCACGGCCTGAGTTAAAGGAGGATGGAACAGTAGACTTTTTTAAATTGAACAATCTTCATCAGTGTACAAAGGGACAGGTTCTTGCGGAAATCATACCTGAGGAAAAAGGTGAGGACGGGTTTGATGTCTATGGGATGGTCACGCCCGCAAGAGAAGTAAAAAAAGTCAAATTTTCCCATGGCAGAAATCTTGAAGTATCAGAAGATGGACTAAAGCTGATCAGCAAAGTAGACGGTCACACATCACTGGTAGATGGTACAGTTTTTGTGGCTGATGTGTATAGTGTGGAAAATGTAGGTACTTCTACAGGAAATATTGAGTATCATGGCAATGTGGAGGTCAAGGGAAACGTCTGTGAAAATTTCAGCGTCAAGACAGATGGAAGTGTTTATGTGACTGGTGTTGTCGAAGGCGCAGTTATAGAGGCAGGCGGGAATATCATCATCGCAAGAGGAATGCACGGACAAAATAAGGGCAGACTAAAGGCAGGCGGGAATATTATTGCCAAGTTTATCTCCGCAGCCGAGGTGGAGGCAGATGGTTTTGTGGAGGCGGAGCAGATCATCAATGCCAAAGTATCCGCGGGCACAAGTGTCAATGCCGATGCAGGAAAGGGATTGATTACAGGTGGCAGGATCGTTGCGAAACGTACAGTCAATGCCAGAAATGTGGGATCAGCGATGGGGGCAGCTACGATCATAGAGGTAGGAGCAGATCCCGCCTCAAAAAGGCGGCTCGCGGAGCTGCAAAAGAGTGTTGGAGAGAAGTCAAAAACAATTCCACAGATGAAAAAAGTATTGGAAGATACAACTAAAAAATTAAAGGCGGGAATAAAACTGACACCTGACCAGATTAAAAACGCCAGAATGCTGCAGGTTACGCTGGCAGAGTCACAGACCAAGATACAGGAGGAATTAAAAGAAATCGAAAAGCTCGATAAACTTTTAAAGAATGAAGGTCCATCTTATATCAATGTGCGGGGAACAATGTATCAAGGTGTGGCGGTGAATATATCAGGAGCCACGATGACAGTTAAAAATGAGTACACATATTGTCGTCTGATTAAAAAAGATGCAGATATAGCTTCTACAAATTTGTAGGGGCTATTGCCTTTTGGGCAAAAATATATTAAAATATAGCGAGATATGTAAACTAGGGGGGATTGATATGGCAATTAGTCCGATATTGTTGAATGGAAGTATACAACAGACTGACAATGTCCTGCATAATCAGATGAAGCAGGTAGAGAAGGGAATGGTTGATCAGGGAAATATACAGGTTCAGACCGAGAAAAAGGAGCAGCAGCAGGCAAAACAGGTCGTTCATGCTGATGAAGCCCTGTTTAAAGAGGAGCGTTTTGATGCCAAGGAAAAAGGGCATAATGGATATTCTGGAGATGGTGGAAAGCACAGAAAGAAGTTAAAGGGAGATGGCAGAGTAGTCGCAAAATCTGAGGGTGGATTTGACATCAAGATATAGATATTTTTACTTGTACTGATGAAGGATGCCACAGAATATTGTTTTGTGAGCATTTAAGGAGCTGTCACGAAATAACATGATGGTATAGCTTGTCATGTTATTTCGTGACAGTTCCTGAGGATTACATAACGAAAAAATAGAGAGGTTTGGTTGTAGATGAATTGGTTAGAGGTGGCGCTGTTGGTGTTTGGAGTTGGTGCTTTTGCGGGAAGTTTTTTGGTCAAGGAGAAGACGAAAGAGGTTGAGGGAGGACAGCAGATCGATCCAGAACTCATTCGAAGTGTGATAGATAAAGAGATGCGGGATGCCAAGGAGCGTGTGACAGAGGTTGTGGACGAGACACTGGAATATGCGGTGGAAAAGACAGAACGTGCGTCTGAGCGTATCTCCAATGAGAAGATAATGGCAATTAATGAATATTCAGAAACAGTGCTTGCAGATATCAATAAATCCCATCAGGAAGTGATGTTTCTATACGATATGTTGAATGATAAACATAATAATCTGAAAGAAACCGTCAAGCATGTGGACAAGACGGCAAAGGAAGCGGAGGAAGCGGCCAATGCGGCAGCGCTTGCTCTTGCAGCCAAGGCAAAAGAGGCGGAGGAGGCAAAGGAGCGTGAAAGGCAGGAAGAGGCTAAGAAAAGTAAGCTTTTGGAGGTGATGTCTCTGGACAAGGATGCGCAGGAGAAGGAGTATGCACGCCGCCAGATGGCAAGGCTTATTCTGCCAATGCAACAGGAAATGACAATGCACCGACAGGTGGATGCCCGCGCACTGGATATTGCATCATGGGCGCTTAATGCGGGGAACAAAACACAGGAGGACAAGCCGATCGAGTTGAGTCCTCTCGTGGTAAAGAGTGTGGAGATCGTATCGGCAGATATTGTCTCGTCAAATGACATGCAGCCGGTTCCAGAGAGCAGCACCAGCGTAAATCCTGTAAGTGTAACTGAACTGCAGACATTTGGCTCGCGCCCGGAGGATGTGAAAGTGGTTGACGTGAAGCCAGCTGACATCAGACCGGTTGAGGTCTATTCTTTTGCGGAACAGGCACCTCATATTGAGCGTCCTGTCAAAAAGGAGATTCAGGCTGCTTCACTTGACAATACAGCAAACACGATGAAACAGCAGGACGGATATGCAGTACAGCCAGCTGCTGTTGATTTGAATGAAAACAATAATGACAGAATACTGCGGCTTCATAAAGAGGGATATTCTAATGTAGATATTGCAAAAGAGCTTGGTCTTGGAGTGGGAGAGGTAAAGCTGGTCATCAATCTGTTCAAGGGGGCTGTGTAAATGAAGTTTAAATATATGATCAGAGGGCTGGGGCTGGGTGTCATAATCACTGCAGCAGTCATGGGAGCTTACACTAGGAATGCAGTGGCGGATGCAAGAGTTGCCGTGTTGAGGGAATATGGTTTCGGAGAGGAGAAAAGACTGGTCGGGGAGACAGAGACTTCCGATGAGAGCCTATCCGAGGATGCATCTGCTGCAGTGTCAACAGAGCAGATCAACATGCGGGACGAAGAAAAAGAATCGGAGATTAACTCTGTACTTGACGCGGCGAGGGAAGCAGAGCAGTCTGATAGGACAGAGCCGGGAATAGAAGCAGGGGAGTCTTCGGGTGGTGATGCCGCCGAGACGGAGTCCTCTGGTGTCAACGCTTCGGAACCGTCATCAGTTGCTGTGACACCTTCAGATGAGGGAGTGGCAGAGGGCGGTGTTGTTGAGATTGTGATTTCGTCGGGCGATGATTCTGGAACTGTCTCAAGAAAACTGTACAATGCAGGCTTAATCGAAAATGCATCTGAGTATGATGCTTTTTTGATGCAGCATGGCTATGATAAGAGGCTTACTACAGGAACTAAGACAATTGGCGTCACGGACAGTTGGCAGGAGATTGCGGATAAAATTACAAGATAATCAAAAGACCTCTTGCACAGGGGGTCTTTTTATGATATATTATTACTGTTATGGCTGTATTCGGGTATTGCAGCCATGACAGCAACTTTATTTATTATAATTTAGTATTCACGTTTGCAGATTTGCGGTCCATGCTTCTATAAGGAAAAGTAGCCCGCAAAGGTGAAGCGGACGGAAGCGCGGTGATCCCGCAGAAAATGGAGGTAAGACATGAGTGTTATTTCAATGAAGCAGTTGTTGGAGGCGGGTGTTCATTTTGGACATCAGACAAGAAGATGGAACCCTAAGATGGCTCCTTATATCTTCACAGAGAGAAATGGTATCTATATTATTGACCTGCAGAAATCAGTAGGCAAGGTTGATGAGGCTTATAAGGCTGTTGCTGATATTGCAGCACAGGGTGGTACAATTCTTTTCGTTGGTACAAAGAAGCAGGCGCAGGACGCTGTCCGCACAGAGGCAGAGCGCTGCAATATGTTCTATGTGAATGAGAGATGGCTGGGCGGTATGCTCACAAACTTCAAGACGATCAGAAGCAGAATTGAGAGATTAAAAGCGATTGAGACAATGGCAGAGGACGGGACATTTGATGTTCTTCCGAAAAAGGAAGTGATCAAGCTCAAGAAGGAATGGGAAAAGCTTGAGAAGAATCTTGGCGGTATCAAGAACATGAAAAAGGTTCCCGACGCGATCTTTGTCGTAGATCCGAAGAAGGAGAGAATCTGTGTACAGGAGGCTCATACACTTGGTATTCCTCTGATCGGTATCGCAGATACAAACTGCGATCCGGAAGAGCTTGACTATGTCATTCCGGGCAACGACGATGCGATCAGAGCCGTTAAATTGATCGTATCTGCTATGGCAGATGCTGTGATCGAGGCAAATCAGGGTGAGATCATGACGGATGCAGAGCCGGAAGAAGCTATAGAGGAAGCGGCAGAATAAAAAATTGCTATGGATATCAATAGAAGATAAGGAAGCAGGAGGAATATAGAAATGGCTATTACAGCAGCAATGGTAAAAGAGTTAAGAGAGATGACTGGTGCTGGAATGATGGATTGTAAGAAGGCACTGAATGAGACAGACGGAAATATGGACGAAGCTGTTGAATATTTGAGAAAAAAAGGACAGGCTAAGGCGGAGAATAAGGCGAGCCGTATTGCAGCAGAAGGACTCTGCAAAGTTCTTACAGAGGGTGATCAGGTGGCAGCTGTCGTAGAGGTAAACTCTGAGACAGATTTCGTTGCAAAGAACGAGCAGTTCCAGAATTATGTCACAGCAGTGGCAAAGCAGGCACTTACTACATCAGCAGCAGATATCGATGCATTTCTTGCAGAAGCATGGAACGAGGATCCTTCCAAGACAGTAAAGGATGCTTTGGTTGAGAAGATTGCTGTAATCGGAGAGAAATTAAGCATCAGAAGATTTGAGAAGGTTGCAGCTAAGAACGGCTGTGTTGTGACATATACACATGGCGGTGGTAAGATTGGTGTGATCGTGGACGCAGAGACATCTGTAGTAAATGATGCTGTGAAAGAAGCTCTCAACAATCTTGCTATGCAGGTTGCAGCACTCTACCCGAAGTATGTATCTTCTGATGAGGTTTCCGAAGAGTACAAGGCTCATGAGAGAGAGATTATCGCAGAGCAGATTAAGAATGATCCGAAGATGGCCGGAAAGCCGGAGAAGGTAATCGAGGGCGCGATTGAAGGACGTCTCAACAAGGAACTCAAGGAAGTATGTCTGCTTGAGCAGATTTATGTGAAGGCTGAGGACGGAAAGCAGACTGTTAAACAGTATCTCGCTGCTGTATCCAAGGAGAATGGAACAGAGATTACGATTAGAAAATTTGTTCGCTTTGAGACCGGTGAAGGTATTGAGAAGAAGGTAGACGATTTTGCGGCAGAGGTTGCAGCACAGGCTGGATTGAACTAATAAGAAAAGTTTCAATTCAATATTCCTTGAAAATAAAGGAAAATCAAGCATTATAGCATGTTTTGTGAAGTAAAAAAGGATATTATAAACTATTGTAAATTATCGCAAAATATCACTACAATTTTGGTAAAAATTTGGTACGGTTTTTGGTAATAAATTCTACCAAAGTCATTCATGAAGAGTTTGCTTGTTTATTTACTTATTTGGAAGGAATGAAGTATTATTTCAATATTCGGACAAATGCATAAGTCCATTATCAGTTACATTTCTGTGATTGATAGTGGGCTTATTTTGATGCCTGAAATTATTCAGCAATTCCACATGCAAACCATTAAACCATCTTAGAATAGCTCACAGTGAGTCACAGGGGCATTCCAGAATCGCTATACCATTCTATCCAATGTCATTAAGTTAAGCGGACAGCCTAATTTGATGGATGGGGTCTAACCCAA
>CAMWLV010000007.1 GCA_947175175.1 uncultured Lachnospiraceae bacterium | reverse complement strand
ATACTAATGAACTGTAAAGTTATTTTTACGGTTCCTTAGCATTATGTCATAGAATGATTTGATTTTGATATTTTTTATACCTATTTTATACAGAAAGGATACTTTATATTATGTGGATTGCGGATAACTGGAAGGATTACGAAGTCATCGATACATCATCCGGCGAAAAACTTGAGCGCTGGGGAAACTATATATTGGTGCGGCCTGACCCGCAGGTTATATGGACTACAGCAAAAGAGGATTATCGCTGGAGAAAACCAAACGGCCACTATCACAGAAGCTCTAAAGGCGGCGGTGAATGGGAGTTTTTCAAACTGCCGCAGGAGTGGGATATTTCTTATTATGGTTCGGATAAACGGAACCTCACATTTCATCTGAAGCCTTTCAGCTTCAAGCATACAGGGCTTTTTCCGGAGCAGGCGGTCAATTGGGATTGGTTTTCTTCTATTATAAAGAATGCTCTGGACAGAAATCCCTCACGCGAGATCAAAGTACTCAATCTCTTTGCCTATACAGGAGGTGCTACTTTGAGCGCGGCTGCTGCCGGAGCGCATGTGACACATGTCGACGCCTCCAAGGGAATGGTCGGCTGGGCAAAAGAAAACGCTGCATCATCTGGGCTTTCCAATGCACCAATCCGCTGGCTTGTAGATGACTGTGTGAAATTTGTGGAGCGTGAGATCCGGCGCGGAAATACATATGATGCTGTTATTATGGATCCGCCGTCATATGGCAGGGGCCCCAAAGGAGAAATCTGGAAAATCGAAGATTCTGTCTATCCATTTATCGAGCTCACAGCAAAAGTTTTGGCCGAAAAACCGCTTTTCTTCCTGATCAATTCCTACACGACCGGACTGCAGCCCGCAGTTCTGACGTATATGCTCGAGACTGTTCTCGTATCCAGATGGGGCGGCCGCGTCAGCTCATCCGAAATCGGTCTTCCTGTGTCGTCAAACGGACTCGTTCTTCCCTGCGGCGCCAGCGGGCGTTGGACGGCGGAATAGATTAAATATAACATTCAAAAAACGACAGTGCTTTGATACACTGTCGTTTCTTACGTACAAATGTACAGATATAAAGTACAGGTGTACAGGAAAAGTCTTCCCTGCTCGATTCTTCTAATTTTGACACAGCCTGTTTTAATAATAATAACTTGGATCAAGCGATGCAAAGATTGCACCGAATGCACCTATCATAACGATTGATAACACAATACCAATCAGCATCCAGACCAGCATTGCCTTGAAGTAGTTCGACTTACTCTTCTTTGTGTTTGAGCCAAATGCCCACACAAATACCATGATAATATTTACACAGGGTATGCACATAATAAGTGTTGAGAGCATCCAATCCGCAAAGGTTACTGGCTCTTCCAGCTCGCCATCTCCCATCTGATAGGGCTGCTGCTGTTGATACTGAGGCTGAAAAGGCTGTTGTTGATACGGCTGCTGTGGCTGGTATGGCTGCTGATATTGCGGCTGTTGGTACGGCTGTTGTTGATACGGCTGCTGTGGCTGGTATGGCTGCTGCTGGAACTGTCCCTGGTCGCCATTCTGATTGTCTTTGTCAAATAAATTGTTGTTGTCCATCAATATCTCCCTCCGATATTTCATTGCTAACTATTTAAACGTACCATAGACATAATCATATCACAGGTCAGTACCTCTGTGCAACAAATAATGACAAGAAATTTTATGTTTTTTTAACAAAATTTATTAACAGTTCCTTATTTCCCCCAAAAAAACTCTCCTCAGAATATTATTTCCATAATATACCATCGGCGGTTCACCTGGAAAAAAGTGCAGCATCCTGTATATATAAATTCCAAGTGTGATAACACACACGAGTGCAAGCCACAGTGTTGTTCTCTTTGGGCACACACCTCTTAAATACCTGTTTCCGAAAAACCAGCACAGAAACAGGATCCACAGCGGCGCCGCGGGATTGAGCTGCATGCCCCTCACAAAACTGCCAGTCAGGATACAAAACACAGCCCGCGTCATTCCACAGCCTGCACAGGGAAAACCCGTCAGAATCAGCTGCGGACAGAAGGCATGATACACTCCTCTCACAAGCACGTTATATAGTATCAGTGCCAAAATCGCAACTCGAAAGCTCTTTATATCCATCCATATTCGCTCTAAAACAGTCTGCACATTCTGCATCTTTCTGTTCCCCTAAATACCCATTTTATAAACCGCATATGCCCTTGAAAAATTAAATTTCCTCGCCCCCATAAACTCCTCTGTCCGCTCCTGATACTGTCGCCCCCGCCTATAGTAAATACTGGTTGTGTTCTGGATGATTTCCAGCGGAAGCGCCGGAACAGCATCAAGAGAGAGGCCCCTTGTCAGATAAGACCTGTCGTAATCCTGTTCGTTCTCACTTACCATGATATTGTAGGAGGCGATCCAATAATCCGGGTGGGCTGCCGAAAAACAAAGCCATCCTACTGTCAGTGTCATGAGCACAAAACGAAAAAGCGAAAACTTTTGATTATAAGTATATACCAAAACACCGGTCATGACAACAGCAATCATGACTAATCCCCACAATACAAGCAGACGCAGGAAAGTCAACTGATAACTTGAAATGTACAATATCATTCTGTATGCACTTGATATGATCATAATGTACGTGCACCCACATATGATCGTCAGAAGCGTCCTTAGAAACCGCGAACTCTTAAAATATGCCAATGTGCATAACACCAGAATAATATTGAAAAGGCATACAAATACCAGTTCGAAAAATCCATGTCTGGCATAAGAAGAGTATGTGTAACCCTCCGGCAGTTTTCCAAAAAACAAACTGACGATCTGTATTCCTGAAAAAACTACATACATGACACACATCACACCATTCACTGTCACTGCAATATAGGTATCCCAGTTGGGCTTCTCTGTCCTGGCAAGATTGTCTATTGTCTTAATATTCTGTGGCTCCACATTATAAGCAAATATTCCATAGGACATTACAAATACTACCATAATCAGAACAGCTATTTTAACGATATCCTCAAACGCATCGATATCGACGGAAAAAGTAAAAATATCATATATCAGATTATAGAATACTGCATCTGCACTCGCAAGCAGTAACGCGATGAACATTGCCATCGGAATCACGATCAACAGTCCGATTCCTACCGATTTGATTAGTCGTTTACGATTGGCATTTTTCTCACTGTTTTCACGATCTAAATGTCTTAACTGCCAGCACGCTGCCACATCATAAATTGGTGCAGCCGCGTGGGCAATCCCACCAAACAGCATAGTCGTGCCGCCCTTAACATACGCCGTGACACTCCACCCAGTCAAATCATGCCAGCATTGCAGAAGCAGCACACCAAACAGCACAATCATCAGCAGTTTGTTAAAAAATATCAGCACATTGGAATCTGTTGCGCAGTTCAATCCCCCTGCTATGACAATCGAAATCATCAGAAAAACTTTGTTAATATGCGCCTTGGTCTTCTCTTCCTTCCCGCTTGCGGAGCTGTTCTCTGACTTTCTGATAAAGTAACCAAAAAACAAGAGGGTTCCGCCCGCGAAAAAAGGGTAGGTGATACCTGACGCATTGCGATACAGACAAAATGTATAGAACAGTGCATACAGAAAGCTGCCTATTCCAAACATCTGAAATCGTTTTTCCTTTCTCCTCATCTCATTTGTCTTCATTTCCTGTACTGCCAGATTATGAATCTGCGGTACAGTGACCATATTATTATCCATTTTAATACCCCCTTGCGTGCTTTGACACGCATACCAATCAATAGTTTGAAAGTGACCTTCTTTCAAGCTTATTCATTCCTTTCTTAGAATCTGTTCAAGAAAACTATGCATATTGACTTGTCTATTTCTGAACAGTTCCTTATTCATTTTATGCCTTATTGATTCCACTCATATTCAGAGGTCAGTCCCTCTGGAATATCAGCTGCATTGATTTCCTTCCAAATCATACCTTCTGAGCAGTTTGTATCCATGATATCAACAATCCACTCATCCGATGAGTAACCGTACAATTCACATACATATACCCTATTCGCATCCGAATAATCAGACGCAGGAACATCATAATAACCAATGCACTCCCCTAAATATTTTGCCTCAAATGGGCAGTACGGGACAAACATCTTGTCTTCATATACTAAATAAGCATATTCGTCCCTATGATTTTTCTGCTCATACACTCTTGGATTTTGCGGAAGCTGTATCTTGGGGCACGAAAAAAGATACACTCCTGCTAACAGGCAGACCGCTGCTATAATAAACAACCAAACCTTTGTCAGCTTTTTCATTGTTATACCTCCCTGTATGCTCTGGCACGCATACTAATCAATAGTTTGAAAATGACCTTTCAAACTTATTCCTCCTCTTCGTCGCTCTCCACATATTCCAGAATATCTCCCGGCTGGCATTGCAGTGCCTTGCAGATCGCGTCGAGTGTTGACAGTCTCACCGCCTTTGCCTTATTGTTTTTAAGGATTGACAGGTTTGCAAGCGTGATGTCAACCTCTTTTGCAAGTTCTGTGAGTCCGACTTTTCTCTTTGCCATCATCACGTCAAGATTTATAATTATTGCCATTGTTACTTTGCCTTTCTTTAAAATTCCATGGGATTTATACATTTTTGTATGGTTAAATTGTCAGGTCATTTTCCAGCTTATATTCCACCGCCTTGTCAAACACGAAAGCGAGCACTTTGCTGAACAGACCTGCTATGATAAATACCAGCACCAGAACCAGCATGGCAATCGTCATGTAGAGAACCGTCCTCAACAGGCAGATTACTGCGATCACAAAGCTGTAGGTTCCCATCCTCTGAAGGCTGACCACATTTTCTTTCACAAAACAATCATCCTTCAAAACAGTTCTGAACATCTTGCGCAGTTCTCCGAGTATCAGAACTGCCAGTATTCCGAGCACAAAGTAGATTACGATAATTTCAGTATAACGCCCCTCAAAATCGTGAAATTCGAAAAACTCCACCACCTTCTGCACCAGCCCCGGAACGGGTAAGAGCACTGTTATAATGATTCCTGCAAAATACATGATGTCCAACAAATATTTTGTAAAAATAATTACAGTTTCCTTTTTCATCGTCTCTCCATCCTTCTCATTCCTTAGAAATGTTTTCCAGAAAATTCTGTATCTCTATACTAGCACTATTTTAATCGAAATGCAACAATTTTTTATTGAAATTCGATAAATTTTTATTGAGTTGTAATGTAATAAATCATCTATATTTTCAAGGAAGAACAATAAAAAGCAATGTTTGTATAGCAAAAAAGACCACTACCCAAGTAAAGGCAGCAGTCTTTGGCAGATTAGTCTTATAATCTATCCCACTAAACTATTTTACAAATCACGCTTTATGGCATTATAAATTTTAAGTTTTAAACTTTCATCATGATCATAGGTTTCAGACAACAAAGCAGGACTAAGCGGAGGGGAAAAAATTTAATGAAAATTTGATAGAACTGTGAGTGCGATTGTGATATTCTATTGGAAATACAAACCGAAATTGGAGGTTAACCTATATGTTTAATTATGTAAAATTTGAAAATGATGTTGTTCAACAAATGACATCTGTTTTTAATCGCTGGATAGAGGAAAATGATGACCTTTACATTTTTTCTTTAGATTGTGCGAGAGCGATGGATTCGGTTGCCGTGATTGCAAATACGATCACAAATTTAGAGGAACAAGCCGAAGAAGATTCGGAAGATTATTGGTACTATAAATATTGTGAAGAAGAATGGGATTTATTTGAATGCGATACTTTTGAAGCTGTCTCAGCAGATATGAGTAAATACATAGATGATAATGACAGCATTTTTACAAATCCGGAAACCTGTGAGTATACAGAGTTATTTAATCAGCATTGTGATGAAATAATAGAACATTGCAAAAATGCACTAATCCGTTTTCGGCAGATTATTGACAAAGGCCATCCAAACGTACTATTATCTTTTAATATTAGGGAATATTTGGACGGCGATGAAAGAATAGAGATTTTTCAAGCAGCAAACAATGAAAACGCCAGTAGAGAATACTCTGAACATATTGAGGAATTTACCTAAACAACCATTACCACACAACATATCCTTTTCGGCTGGTATTTCTCTCTGGAAATGCGCATGTGACGGCATCACCAATTTCAACCTCCTGCTGATCCTTTTCCCGCTTTCCATATGCATGTACGACACGCATTTCTGGCAAAAGAGAATGCTCCGGTCCGGGAAGTTCCACTACAAAGAGGATTTCCTTTGGCGCCTCAACGATTGACTTTACAACACAGTCGTCGACGATCACTGAGCGTTTCTTGGAATATACATCAGCGCAGTACCTAATGCCAATAGGGCCTATAATAGGGAGCACGAGCACTAACAGCCCAAAAAACAGCCCGATTGCTTTTTTTAAGCCTTTTTTGTTCTTCCCATTCACACAACATCCCTCCTGATCATCAGTGCATGTCACCTTTTTGTTTACTGCTATATCCCAATTTACCTGTGTCACCATATTTCCATCTGCACCGGATCGAATCCCCGATTCTGACTACGGGACGGAGGGTGATGAGTCTCCCCCTATAAATGGAAGCGTCAACAATGGAAAAACTATGGTCTGGCAGTTCGACGACCAGCAGCGTCTTTTTGCCGTCATAGCTGACTCCCCTTACAATGCACGGATCGAGCACCAGTTCTTTTGTCTTGACAATATATGCGTCATAACACTCAATACCAATGCATATCGCAATAACAATCAGTGGAATACCCCCCACAAAAATGATCAATCTGTTTTTTGTCTTTTCTTTCATGCTTTTGCCTCTTCTAATAGTTTCCCTATTGCTGTTTATGAACAAATGCTTAAACGTGATACTCATCTCTTATAGAGTATCACATACTATTATTGGAGTCAATGCACTGTTGTTTATATTAAGCAACATATTATGTTTATGCGTTTAATCACGTTGCTTCACAGTTTTAATAAACAAATGTTGTTTCTTTTTTGACAATTCACAAATTACATAGAAAACGCTGGACAGCTGTGGAAAACGCATATCGGGGGATTGACAACTTACTCACTGATAAAACCGTTCAAGGTTTCTGACGAACGCCTTTGGCGGTCTGTGTCCTCCATTTTGTGCCACGATGTCTGTCTCGATCACATACTCTGCGATCTTTCGGCGGAAATTGGGTTTGATCAGTTCCTGACCTGATATCAGCTCCACCGCCTCCTGCAGATCTGTCAAGGTAAAATACTCTGGCATAAAGTCAAAGGCAATTCGTATATCGCTCGCAAGCATTCGCCGAAGCCGGTTAAAGACACTGGTGATAATCTTGGCATGGTCAAATGCAATCCCCTGTGAATCCGTGATATCATATGTAACAATCTCATGATAATCACGATATTCGATGTGTTCCCTGATCACTGCCCGAAGCTTGACAGCCGCATTTTCGTCTGATATCCCACTGCCCTGCAACAGCAGCTCATAGTCATTGTCGCAGGTGACAACATTATCCTGCTCCTGCTTTTTGTCTGCAATTTTCTGCACTGTGATATCAAACCATCCTGCCTCGCCGGCATCACCGCTTGCCTCGAGATGTCCGTTTGCAAGATCGTCCTCATTCAGCACTGCGATAAAGGATTGTGAGATGATCCATCCTCTGGGATCACGCCCACTGTCACTAAAGACATTGCACAGTTCAAGATATGCCTTGTCCGTACCAGTCTCCTCCTTCAACTCGCGCCTGGCGGTCTCCTGTATGGTTTCCCCTTTCTTCATAAAGCCGCCCGGAAGCGCCCACTCCCCTTGAAATGGCTGTTCGGCACGCTTGATCAGCAGCAGCCGGAGTGTTTTGGTGGGAAGCTTGCGGTAATCTGAATTCTCTGTCATCTTCCTTCCAATGGAGAACACCGCAATATCTGCCGCAATGGACGGGCGGTCGTACTGGTTAATGTCATATGCTTCCAAAAAATCTTTACTTTTTATTGTCTGACTCATTTTATCTCCTTTAATGGATTTATTTTGTCCACTCTTTTATCACGCAGCTATGTTTTTTGCCTTTACTGTTTTTATCGTAATTGATACCGACAAGCAGCATCCTGCCAGAATAATCTTTGAAACACTCCATGTACTTCCTGTCATAAATCTGGGCTATGGCAGCATCGACAGATTTATTGTATTTCAGTTCCACGATAATCGCAGGCAAAGTGACACCCCGTCTCGGCACAAATGCCACATCCGCATAACCTGTACCAGCTGGCAGTTCCCGGCAGATCACATAATCTTTTCTCGCCGTATAATATGCAAGTGAGATCACACAGGAAATTGAATTTTCATCATTATACTGCAATATAGATGTACTATCGGCGTGAACCTCTTCAAGAACCTCTGCCACTTTATCTGCATCCATTGCAAGCGTTGCATTCAACAGTTCATGTGATGAATTGATGGCATTCATTACATACTCCCAGCCACCATCTTTGATTGACTTCACATATTCAAGCGCCACCTCATCATTTGGAATCCTTGCTTTCTTTGTCGCAAAATCATATGTAAGATACCCTAGATAAATTAATAGTGTCAGCACATCATCTGCCGATTTGAACGTGGTCATATCATTCTGGAAAGAGGTCGTATCAACGAATACCTCTTCCCCAGATATCATCCGTATGACATTGTCACGCAGTCCATCCATGTTCATACAGATGTATACTTTAAGTGCATCATACGTCTCCGTAAAATTCCAATAACTGTCAAAACGTTTCCGCAGCATCGCGCTGACCACTGACTTGGGGTTGTAGAGCGATATCCCGTCCACAGTATAGCCGTCATACCACTTGCGAGTCTCCTCATAAGAAACATTGTAACGCTCACACAGCACTTTCACTTCTTCCGCAGTAAACCCAGTAAATTCAGAAATCGGTACAGCATTTGTCATGGAATACTCGTCAAACATATTCAGCGCAGAATGTTCCCCGTATTTCTTAATTGGAAGAATACCTGTCATATATGCTAGTGCAACATACGTTTTATCCTTTAAAAGCTTTCTCAGAAAATCAAGATATCTTGTCTGTTGTTCCAATAAGATGCCCTTGATTCGCATCACACAATCCCACTCGTCGATCAGAAATATGAACTGTTTACCAGTTTGTGCATATATTTTCTGCAGTGCAGCACTCAGTTCCATATCACGACTTCTCAGATATGCCTCATAATTCTCATACAGCTCCTCCATAATTTCTGCTTTTAAATAATCAAGCATTTCATCTGTTTTCTCCCGATCGAAAAAATCCACCATATTGATATAAATGACATTATACTTGTTCAGATGCACCTCAAAGCTGTGCTCACCTGCAATTTTATAAGATTCAAACAATGTGCCCGAATCGCAGTCATTTCCATAATATGCAGCCAGCATTTTTAGTGTCATCGACTTTCCAAAACGACGCGGGCGGCTGACACAGACAAATTTCTGTTCTGTATTCAGACATTCATTTGTAAAAGATATCAATTTTGTTTTGTCTACATATATTTTAGAGTTGACCGACTCCTTAAATCCCTGGTTCCCTGGATTCAAATAATTCCCCATTGATACCTCCGCTCAATTACTCCACAAACTCCTCCGGCTCAATCTCCGCAGGCAGTCTTAAATCCCCACGCGGACTCACTGACACGGAACCTACCTTGACACCGTCCGGCATACAGTTGCGCTTAAACTGCTGCCTGAAAAATCTGCTATAAAATACTTTCTGCCACTTGGAGATTTCCTCATCGCTGAATTTGTACTCACTGCTCCGGCGGACGGCCTCCTGACACATGCTGAAGATCTCAGCAGGCGACATTCCATACCGCAGCGTATAATATAGGAAAAAGTCATGCAGAATATAGGAACCTACGGTCTCTTCCGTCTTCTGCGCGATCGTTCCGTCCACATTCGGCGGAAGCAGCTCCGGGCTTACCGGTGTGTCGATGATATCCTCGATCACCTTTTTCATTCCGGCAAATCCGTTTTCGTCCATAAAATGACCAACCTCGTCCACCAGTGTTCGAACTAATGTTTTTGGAATACTCGTGTTGACGGAATACATACTCATGTGGTCTCCATTGTATGTGCACCACCCAAGGGCAAGCTCTGACAAGTCACCCGTTCCGACGACAAAGCCGCCTTCCTTGTTCGCCACGTCCATCAAAATCTGGGTGCGCTCTCTTGCCTGACAATTTTCATAAGTGACATCGTGCACATTCTCGTCCTGCCCGATATCCTTGAAATGCTGTCTCACCGAGTCAGCAATGCTGATTTCCCTGATCGTGCATCCCAGATATTTCATCAATTCAATTGAATTGTTCTTTGTGCGGTTTGTGGTGCCAAAGCCCGGCATCGTGATTCCTGTCACCGTGTCTGCGGAAAGCCCCAGGTTCTTGACTGCCTGCGCAGATACCAGCAGTGCAAGCGTCGAGTCAAGACCACCCGACACGCCGACTACGACACATTTGCTCTTTGTCGCCTCAATGCGTCTTGCAAGTGCAGTGACCTGCATCTGAAAAATATCAAGACACCGCTCCCTGCGGTTTGAGTATGGCACAAACGGTGTGATGGACAGTTTTGCAAGAAGCTCTTTCTTTTCCATAAGCGGCTTTTTGCATGTAAGCCTTTCATAGCATCGCATTGAGAAATTATTTTTGCACTCGGAATAGGTCTTGTTCGCAATCCTGTCATGCCTGATCTTGGTGAGGTTAAAATCTTTCACGAGCACCGTATCGCTAAAGGGCTTTCCCTCGCCAAGGAGTTTTCCGTTTTCATACATCAATGTATGTCCGCTGAACACAAGGTCTGAGGTGGACTCATACTGCCCTGCAGATACATATACATAGCCGCAGATACAGCCTGACGACGCGGCGCCCAACATATTTTTCCGGTACTGTGCCTTGCCGATTACCTCATTGGAAGCAGAGATATTGACAATGATCTCCGCTCCGTTCAGCGCGAGCAGACGTCCTGGCGAGATGGCTGCCCACGCATCCTCGCAGATCTCAATGCCGACACAAACCTTTTTGTCTGTACCGATTTCTATGATGACATTATTGCCAAACGTAGTCTGCAAGGTTTCCATTCCGCAGGCAATTTCCATTGTCTTTGCATCCTGTTCTCCGGCACTGAACCACCTTTTTTCATAAAACTCCCCATAGTTTGGAAGATAGGTTTTTGGCACGACTGCAATCAGCCTGCCATTCTGGATCAGTGCGGCACAGTTAAACAGCTCGCCCTCCTTTTCCAGCGGCACGCCAACCACGAGCGCCGCCCCGTTCTCGCCGTATTTTTTCGTGTACATGGTCAGGTCATAAAGCCCTTTGCGCGCCATATCCAGCAGATTTCTGTTGCTGAACAGGTCTGCACAGGTATACCCTGTCAGGGAAAGCTCCGGCATCACGATCAGATCTGATTGCACTGCAAGACTATCGTATGATTTGATAATCTCCTGACAATTTTTTGCAACATTTCCAATGTGGACACGCGGCGTTACGGCTGCTGCCCGAAATAAATTCAATGCGTTCTCCATCTTAATAATCCATTCCTTTTTCTTTTTATTCTTCTGCTGAAAATTCACTGCTCACCTGTATATATCCTATAATGTGTTGGTTAAAATTGTCAAGCTCTTCTGCCGGAACCCATAACTCCTGATGATACGCGCCGCCGACAACATGAATTTCAAACTGGCTGCAATAGGCGTCATCAATCTCAAACTTTGTCACATAACCTCTGTGATCGTAGTTATATTTTACATTCCACTGTGATGCGATCTCCGTCGCATACTTTTCATTTAATACTGGATAAAAGATAGGCTGATCCTGCAATCGCGGCGGATATTTTGTATAGCCGCTGTCCCGGATCAATTCCAGCTCCTTTGTCCCTACGGGTCTATATAATATCATCTCAGCCTCCAAAATTTCCGTTGTTGAGCCTTGCTCTGATTTCCGCAAGTGATTGCTCTTTCACAAGCATCCCATCCCGGAATACGACTTCCAACATGTTTTCTTTGCCAGTTATGCCCTCGCTCGTGTAACCGTCCTGAAAGGTCAGGTTCCCGCCTTCATCGCAGTACACGCGGCACATTCCCCTCTGGCTTTTCTTGAATCCGCCGTCTTTCGGATCCTTGAAAATAGGAATCGGTCTGCCGTCCACCTCACAGTAAGTCGCCTTGATACAAGAACTGAATGTATCCCTTGTAAACGGCTTCAACATATCTTCCTCCTCGATGCACTGCATACTGAAACTTCCCACACCCAGCGCAGCATTGCTGCACGCAAAACCATTCTCGATCAAAATCTGATAAATCGCCTTGCATCTCTGTATGGTAATACTGTCTCCGTAGATTGCCTTTACATGCGGGTCAAGCACTTTATATCCCTTAGCGTTTACGGTTCCGCCAAAAATATCCCACAATTTGAATACCGTTTTCGTCACGACCTCCACACAGTCCCCACTGTCGCCGCGCATCAGCATGCAGCCATTATGCGCTAAAATCTCCTCTTTCAGCTGTGGAAGCACATTGTCAATGACATTCCAGTAATCGTAGGAATCAAGCACTGCGGAAAAGCTCGTGTCAGGATAAATCTCTGTGAGGAGCCTGCGCAGAAGTGTAATCTCGTCGCCGTCGACAGCGTAATTGCTGCACATCACGGAATGCTCTGTACTGACAGCGCCGAAAGCAACCGGCTCCTTGGTACAGTCACAGCAATACATCTGCTCCAGAAATGGTATCACTGGAACTGTCGCTGTATTCAAAAAAGATAAAGACCAGCCTGCACTGGACTTTACTGCGGACTGTAAGCACTCCTGACCGCGAAATGAAAAATCGCCCAATGCCCTTGCTTTTGACACCGCATCATCTACCGAAATATCGTAATATTTATTGACAATTTCCCTGTATGTCGCGCCGACCGTAGCGCTGATCATCGGGTGCCACAGCTCCGCGCTGACCAGGGATTCCAATGCCTGCGGAAGCCACGCAAAGTCAGGGTGTGTATTGCTAATCTCAAACATTGGCACATGCATCGGAACTCTTGTTCCTTCCGGGAGTGCCTTGATTTCTATTGGAAGATAACCTAGTCTGTGAAGCTTTTCTATTTTTTCAGTATTATAAGCCTTTTTGCCCAATGCAGCTCCAAGCACCCTGTCGTACTCACCGACCACCTCACCAAGCGCTCTGTCAAAAAACTCCTCTTGAAAATATTCCATCAGATATGTCTTGATAAATGCCTGTAATCCAAACATGACTACATTATCCCACATTTTTACCCTGCTCATGCGCGGTGTAAAATAAGATACCGATTTCTCTGTCTTCTCAGGCAGCATGTCAGAATGCACTGCCTTGTAAAAATCGATCAAAAGCATTGGGTTTGTCTTCTTCATCTGAATCCCTCCATTATAAAAACACTACAATTCAAACACTTTAATCCTTGTGTTTTCCTTGTCACGAAAGATGCTGTCTGTCGTATAAATCTGTTTGATATTGCCACATTCACAAAGCTTTCCCTTAAGTGCGGAATCCTCACAGTGACTCACAAAAAGGTAAATATCCGCCGCTCCAAGCGACGTTAATATCTCCGCTGAGTGGATAAAGGTTCCGCCATAGGAACAGATATCATCCACGATCAACACATCATTTCCAGCAATTCGATCTGTCTCGCCTGCAACGGAAAGACCCTGGATTTCCCCTGTGCTCCAATCACGTTTCTTGATGCCAAAACAATAGGGAAGCGGAAACATGCCACTATACCGCTTCCCTGCACCCTCGTCTGGATAGAACATTAGTGGCTTTTTGCCAGTGTCCTGCTCAATCTCGTCTATCACTTTCTCGATATATTTCTGCGGTGTATCCTGCCTTACCCTGTCAATCAACGCAAGACTCACATGAGAATGCGCGTCCAGTACTCTTACCTCTGCAAAGTCCAGATTGTTGATAAACTCCGCAAAATATTTGAGTGTAAACACATCCTCTGGATTTTTCACCCTGTCCTGTCTTGCGTTTGGAATATAAGGCATATTTAAGATAAGATTGTGATACCCTGCCGCCTGAATATGCTTTGTGAGGAAATATATTACAAGAAGCTCCTCGTTATTTTCATAATTCCATTTGATTTCAATTACTGCATTCTTATCATCTGTATCGGTTATTGCTTCTTTTAATAAGAGTGTTCCGTCTGGAAAATAATTGATACCAACCTTTTTATTATTCAACCTTATCATCCTACACCTCCATTTATCCACACAAGCCTGTCGTATAAAACAGCATCTTTTCAATACAGCCCATCAATACATTCCTGTCAATATGCCCGACGAACAATATTTTGATGCATGTAACTGATGACTACACAATCTTGATCTGACACATCTTCATAGCTTCAAGTGCATTCGCGTGGCTCTGCGGCGTGACGCCTGCACAGCACTTTTCTATGACCTTGATTTCAACCTCTGGCATGTTCGCCTTGATCAACAGTGCATTGGATATGACACAGATGTCCGTACAGAGTCCTACAAGCGTAACACTTTCAATTGCATTGTCCGTTTTTAAATACTCCGCAAGGGCAACAGAACCAAATGTGGGCTTATCAAATACTTTCATGGAATCCGTTTTGAGCACTTCCAGTTTTTTGTCGAGCTGCCATCCGTCAGTTCCCTTAATGCAGTGCACTACCGGAAGATTTCTGCCCTCCTGTGTCTCCAGATAATTGTCATCGTGCGTATCCCTTGTGAAGATCACTTCCCCGTCAAAGGACTTGACGAACTCTGCCACATTGTCCACGATGGCAGCAGCCTCATTTGTCCCCAATGACCCATCAATAAAATCCTTCTGCATATCTACGACTATTAATACTTTTTTCATACGAATCCTATTCCTTCCTATTTTCATTTTACAGGTTTTGTACTTTTAACTTGTTATTTATTTGATAATATCAATATAGCATATAATTTTACTCATGTCAATATCTTTTTATTAATTTAATAATAAGTGATCTCTTCAGACAAAAAATTTATTAAATTATTTGCCATACACTAAATATTTCCATTTATAAACCGATATTCTATCTATAGAAGCTTTTACAGCTTTGCTTCTATTATCTATGACCCAATACTTTGCGGATATCTGAATAATAACATTTATGCACACAAAATGCTAAAGGGAAAAAGCTAAAGCTTTTAGCATTTTGGCGCTCGATTCCCACTACTTTGATGGGGAGTGAGCAGTAACTTTATAACTAAAATTGGATAGAAAATCCATGAAAAGCGATTGATTTTTGAGGCATAACAGTATAAAATAATAGTAACATATAAATGATATTATATTTTGTGAAGGAGTGATGAATATGAATTTCTGGAATTCAACAAACTCATTGTTTGGATCTGGCACCTCAAACAGCTCATCCAACTTATACAGCCTGTTCTCCGAAAGAGCTTCCATAAAGAATGGTACATACAAAAGACTGCTCAAATCCTACTTTAATTCTGTGGGAAGCGATTCAGACGGGACAACATCAGCCAAGAAGAACCGCAGCTCTAACAATATTATTGATAAGCTGCTTAAGGAGAAAATGTATCCCACTGTTTCCAAGGAAACACAAGAAGCAAACTCCAACCTGACTTCAGGACTTAACAGCCTGCAGTCATCGGTTTCCGCACTGCAGAAAAGCAGCACTTATGAGGATACGGAGAATGGTTCGACTGCAGCGGATAAAGTTGTTTCTGCAATGAAATCTTATGTGACGAATTACAATAACGTTGTAACGGCGTCCAAGAGCTCTACGCTTACAAACAAAACTGCATATGTGGCAAACATGATGAGTGCTACCTCTAAGAATGCAAAAGAACTCGCGGAAATTGGCGTAACACTCAAACAAGACGGAACACTTCAGCTTGATGAAACCAAATTGAAGGGCGCTGACATCTCGAAAGTGCAAAAGCTGTTTTCAGCAGACAATATTCAGAGCTATGGTTCTACGATTTCCTCACGTGTTAAGTTTGCAGGCGGCAGTTCCAGCACGAGCTCTACGACAAATAACACAACCACAGAGACCACAACTTCAAAGGGAACAAGTGCTGCGGCTCTCAAGACAGACAGCGAGGCTCTTGCGTCCAGCGAATTGTATGCGAAAACAAAAGACAAAGATGGCAATGAAACCTATAATGTTGACAAAATCCTTTCCACAGCAAAGAGTTTCGTGAGCAATTACAACAAAATGTTTGATGCCGCTGAATCAAGCTCTAATTCCGGCGTGTTGTCAAACCTGTCTTACATTAGGGAAAAGACGAAAAACAACACAAAAGCACTGGAAGAGTTTGGATTTAGCGTAGATAAAAATGGCAGAATGAAACTCGACGAGGACACCTTTAAGAAGTCCGATATGAGCAAGGTACAAAACTTCTTCAAAGATTATGGTTCTTATGTTGCCAGCAACGCATCCCGCGTGAACTACTATATGAACACGAACGCAAGCGCAGCGAGCGGATATACATCCAACGCATCCTACAATATACCTGCTGCCTCTGATTATAGTGCATCTATATAGGCGGTTATACCGATGCGCCACTCCAGTGGCATATTTCCCATGCGAAAATCTGCCATATATGTTTTTTCGCATTAGCATCGGCGTGTGCATAATAAGCGGCGCATGTTGCCATAGCAACATGCGCCTTTATACATTTCATATTTAGATGCAATTATTCACCCCAATCGATACACATTCTCATCATTGACGATCACAAACTGGTTTTTTCTTTTTAACAATGTGCTATCACTGTTCACAACATCACATGCAAAATCCTTATATACCGATTTAATATAGGAAAAACCTCTGATTTTTCCGTCAATAGGTATATAGAGTGTGCTGTTGCTGATACATGGTGCACTCAACGGGCATTGATAAGAAATCTGGTCAGTCTCGTACTCAATCCTCCTGCCACTGACCACGTATGTTCGATCAGTTCCAGCACTGTCCTCCAAAAGTATCAGCCATTTCGACACAATATCATCATAGTGAATCCCATAATAAATAATATCTGTGTCATATTCTATTTCCATATTTGTCCCATTCATTGTCAAGATCAGCTTTCCGCAATAGTAATTCAGAACACAATAGCTGCCATCACTTACTTCAAAATAAGACGTATTACTGCACTTGCAGACAGGCCTGATGCTGTTCCCTATTTTTAAGACAGTCATATCCGTAAACGAGTTCTGCTTAGAGATATAATAAACATGACTGCCCTCCACAACAATACGACTCTTGTATTTTTTCTGAATCCTGTACTCTTTTCCCGAATGAATCACAAATTCCCCTGACAAGTCCTCAATCAGATAACCGTCAGATGTAAAATAGTATCGGACACCGTATTGGTATTTCACCCTTCTGCCCTGACGAAGTTCGACAATCTCATCCTTTTGGTCTAAATATATCGTCTCGTTGAACACTGTCTTGATATCCTTAGCAGAGAATAGTGCGGATAGTTTTAGTCCGTCCACGACTCCCTGCGACTGCGGCTTTGTCTGTATCCTGGCATTGCGGTCACACAGCGGACAAGTTCCATATTTTCCATAATAATATTCTTGGTCGACATTGCAATATTTCAGGCTGCCCAACAGCTCGGAAAGCTCGTCGGACAACTCCCTGCTCTGATTCCGAAAAATACGCTGCAACGCACCGATCAAGGACGGAGATAAATTTCTCCATGACTTTATCGTCCTGGGTATCGTAACTTGGGGATTATCAATGACGGAAATCCCGTTCCTCATCCGTTCCATAATATTCATGTCAGGATCCATGGTACCGCCAAAAGGGTGTATTCTCGTCAGCAGTTTCCATATCAGAATGGCAAAGGAGTAAGTATCTGTACCGGCATCAAAATCATTAGACCGCAACAACGGATCTTTGAATAAATCCATCGCCACCTCACACTTTTCATTCTCCACTGTCCAGCTGTCACAGTCAATAAAATAAACACGGAACTGCTCATCAAACAAAATATTCTGGTCGTTTAAATCACCGATAAAAATGTGATTGTCATGGAGTCTGCTGATCACCTCCTGTATTTTCACCAGCATCGATATGATGTCCTTTGTGGTGATATTATTTGCCGTTAAAAACTTCCGGTTTGCAAGTTTTTTTACTTCTTCTCCTTCCACCTTATCCATGGAAAAGCCGATAAATACCCCGCCCTTATCCACAACAATATCCCTTGGGCAGACTACCTCTTGGGGGAGCAGACCGGAAAGTGATTTTCGGATCAGCCATTGCACTTTATTCTGTTTCGACTGCAGGTTTGCACCTGGCTTGTAAACTTTTATGACCTGCCCATTGTACTCGTAAATCACACCTTCACCACCCTCTGCCAGTGGTGTCTTATTTGCGCAATCATATACTACACTCATACAAAATCCTCTCTGCTGTCTAAGGAACTGTAGGAACTATTTCGAAATCACTTATAGATATATACTATTTATAAATAGTGCTTATTCCAAAAACCATTTTCAAAATACAATTGTGATATCGTCCTGAAACAATTTCTGATTGCGGTTGATAAACCGTTTGACCCCAACTGCCCTGCCCGCCTTTAGCAGCCCGATTAATTCTGCCTTTAACGTTTCATTCTCTGACTTCACGATAAACCGCAGTCCGTCTGACGCAATACCTACATTCTTATATGTCCTTTTTGAAAAATTCTGTTCCGTAAACCGAACACCATCTTTATAATAAGTAAGCATCTTTGCATCACAATAATTGTAAGCAAAATATTTCGGATATTCACCATCACTCAGCTCTTCAAATGAAATGCCGCCCTCCAAATCTTCCAAAATGAGATAACCATCTCCGCAATACGAAACCTTGAAAAAATTCTCAGTTTCTATCACTTTTAATATTGTAAAACACAGATAATCCCTGATTGATGCTGACGACTGCCCAAAAATGCCGGTTAATCTTTTAAAGATCTGCTTTGTACTATAGCCAAGTTCCGACAGATGACAATACATTTTTACCCCGACTTCGCTGTGCGCCCCCTCCGAACAGCCATCGCACACCAATTTTACTGTTTCTTTTTCCAGTCCGTAATCCTGACAATTCCTTCCGAATGCAAGATGCTGCGCACCAATTTTATTTACAAACATAGATACCTCCCTTATTTGGGAATCATTTTTGCAGTTCCTAAATCTGGAAAAAGTCATCTCCGTCAGCCAATACGGATTTCGATGACTCGATCACGGACTTTGACAGACAGTCAAACGCCTTCCGTAACTCGCTTGCAAAGCTTGTGACATCGAGAATATTGCGAAAACCTAAGTCTTTTGCCTCCCTTGCCGCCTCCCCGCCAAAGCTGATAAACGCCGTCGTGATCTCCTCATCATTCAGGAAATTGACACTTTTCTTTGCCTCGCTGAAGCTGCTCTTCGATGCATTGTCAAGCCCATCGCTAAAGACCGCAAATACCGCCTTTACCCGCACACCCTGATCTTTCAGATACTGTCTGTACTCTTTTAATTTCACTGTACCTTCTGTGACTGCATCATACATGGCAGTGCATCCGCCAGCCCTGAAAGACGTATCAAACTCGCTGATCCTCTTGTACCCTCCAACCGCAATCGTGTCCTCAAAATCCGCCCTCGCGACAAGAATCTCCTCCGCCTCCTTCGAGTTGGCCAGCGCATCCTTGAACTCATTCAGGCTGTGCTTCATGTCATTGCGAAAGGAATCCATGGAACCTGACTGGTCTATCCCCAGAAAAATCAAGTTAATGTTTTCGCTGTCAATCTCCTCTACGGAAGTGTTCTCAAACTCGATTTCCTCGAGTCCGTCAATTTCCATTCCAATATTATCTTCAAATTCGCTCATGCCGCAATTCCTCCTTATATCCCATAATTACACATTCTTAGAAACTATTCAGACACCGAAGTATTTTCCTATACCTCTCATCGCGCTAATATGTCATCTGTACTGTTTACTATGTTTACATGATATTTTTTCTTAAATTCTACAAATGTCTGGTCTGTCACTGCCTCAAAACCAGGAATTGATGACATGCAGTCCTCCAAAATATAAATCTTTTGCGTAATTTCCGGTCTCGTCCCATAATACTCCAGTATCTGCTTAATACTCTCCAGCACACAATGACTCTTCGCCTCCCCAGCGACCACAATCTTGTCATAGTTCTCCAGTTTATTCAGAAAATCAAGATTGACATATCCTTTTGTGTCATACTCTGATTTTATCATTCCGTACATTTCAGAGAGCGGGTCCTGTCCTTTGACCAGTCTCTGCACGACCGATTTCTTGGCGACAGAATGAAAATAAACCATGTTGGAAAACTGATTTTCCAGTGCACACCCGGCAGTACCCTGAATGCAATGGTATGACCATATGCACAATGTCTTCTTTCCATCTTTCTCCAAATGTTCCACATAATCTCTCGATGCAATCGGATTGATAACCGCCTTCCACTTGCCACTGTCTAAATCCGCCAGCGTAATTGGCGTGGACGGAGCCGGATTGTTGCCGTCCCCGTCCACCCACCAGCAGGGGTGAAAAATCTGATGCGGTGTGTGCGTATCAATTGATACTGCAATATTGGATATGCTATCCATATTGTTGTAGATAAACTGTGTCATGCGCTCCACATCACCGTGTGCACCAGGAACTCCTAACGCTCCATGATCCATAAAATCCTGCTGCACATCAATACCGATAAACAACACTCTCTCCTTGTTCTGTTTTGATGGCGTGAGCTGTTCGTCATTTGCCCTTTTTAAGATATTGTTCAGGGAAACAGGATTCTCCGCCCTTCCAATTGCATTTACGTTTACAATATCTGCGTAATTTGTATTCAAGATAAGTCCTCCTTGCTTTCTTATTATATATCTGATAATAAGATTATAAAATACGAATATTAAAATGTCAATATCTTTTTATCAAAATAATTAAAACAGCATAGTAAAAAATAAACTGCTGCACCCTCTCGTGCAACAGCTATTTCTATTTGCTTATTGGTTATTCCATGATCTCATACTCCGCACCATCATATCCAAGATATCTGACTGTATCCATATCAATCGCATCGACATTCTCTGCCACATCGACAACAGGAATACACTTGCCTTTTCTGATAAATAAAGGAACCTCATTCAATGCCACTTCAATATAATGTGTGCCACGATTCAAGATCTCCTCATAAATCTTTCCATCTGGCATGAATTTGACAAACTTCATCTCCTCTGGAAGATACACAGTTCTGCCACTCACATTCTGCGTGTAGACAGGCGCGATCATGACCTCATTTCCGAGCATAAGCTGGTCTTCCGTCTCCACTGCCCTTCTGTCATCAGGATAATCAAAACCAAGCGGTCTGAAATACATAGCGTCATTCTCGACTGCCTTGAGATACTCACTGTACAGATAAGGTATCAGACGGTATCTCACACCAATCACATGGCGGAAATCCTCAACGTGCTCAAACTGATAACACTCCTGCTCTCTCGTGCCGAGTGCAGTGTGATTTCTCATCAGCGGTGTGAACACGCCAAGCGCCAGCCAGCGCAGCACCAGATCCCTTGTCGTGTCAGAACCAAAACCGCCAAGATCTGCGCCTGTGTACAAGAATCCGCACATATTCAGCGAAGGCATCATCTTCAGATTCAGCAGAATATGCGACCACCAGGACTGGTTGTCCCCTGTCCAAATTCCTCCATAGCGGTGCATTCCGATATAAGAAGAACGTGAAAACAGCAGCATTTTCTTATCTGGTGCAATCTTCTGCAGTGCCTCACCCGCTGCCCTTGTCATATTAAAACCATAGAGATTGTGCACAAAGTCATGACGAACCTTTTTCCCCTTGACATTGTGATAAAACCGCTCGTAATCCTCTGGACTATTCTGAAGCTTGTCAATACAGCTCCTAACCTCCCATGGAACTGCTTTGGCATTATTCATAACATCCTCACTGGTATCGCTGTCTGCTTTTATATTACCCTGATTACTGTCAAACTCCCTCACATAATCAACAATTGCCTGATTTAATGCTTTAATGCCTTCCTCAGAATAAAAGATTGCCGGCTCATTCATATCGTTCCAGAAACCATCGATTCCAACATCTGTCAATATCTTATACTTTCCACCAAACCAAGCCCTTGCATCCGGATTGAGCACATCCGGAAAATGTGTCCAGCCTGGCCACACTGCCGCAACAAAATCTGATCCGTCCTCGCGCTTGCAAAAATACCCCTTTTCCACACCTTCTTCGTAAATGTCGTAACCCTCCTCGATCTTTACACCTGCATCGATAATCGGGATCAGATGAATCTGTTTTGCTTTCATCTTCTGTACAAACTGCGGGAAATCCGGGAATCTCTCAGGGTTTACCGTAAAATCCTTATAATCCTGCATATAATCGATATCCATATATACCATATCAATTGGAATCCGATTATCCCTGTAACCTCTCACTACAGTCTCGATATCCTCGTGAGTCTTGTATCCCCAGCGGCTCTGCCCATAGCCAAAGGCATATTTCGGCGCAATATAACTTTTTCCGATAATTTTGCGAAACTGCTTTGCTACATCATATGCACTCTCACCAGTAATCACATACAGATACAGATCTGCCCGCTCGCAGCTCACCGTCAGCATATCCTGTCTCGTGTATCCAATATCAAAGCAAAGATTCGCAGGATAGTCAAAAAACAATCCCACATGCTTTTTTCCTGAGATAATGATAAAGTTGTGCGCGCCATACAGAGAGGTCTTCTCCTCTGTGTGATGGGGATCATCCGTGCAGTTGCTGACATACTTGTATCCCCTCTTATTTATACCACGATTCGCCTCACCCAGTCCATAAATGACATCTGTGTCATCCATCTGACAACGATAACAGAACCCGTTTTCTAGCAAAATCTCCCCACATATCACTTTTCCCGTAAACTCTGCAGCCTCCATCTCTGCCGTAACCGCCTCCGTCTCAAACGGACTGCCAAATATGTACTTCTCTACCATCTTGAAATCCTCCTGTATCATTACTGAAAAACTTTTCTTGAAGCATCTTTATGCTCTATATACAATAAGAATACTATTGTAAACAATTATATGTCAAGCCCGGCATTTTTTATATTTACGAATATATGTTTGCTTTTTGTCGATTTTTGTCGAATACTTGTGAAAATTGGAAAAATATGGTAAATTATAATATGACTAAAATTTAGGTGGTGATTACAACGAAGCGAAAATATGCCAGTCAGAATGTATATGATGCACTACAAAACAGATTTCACTATATTTTCAAAGAATTTGACAACATTTTTGTTTCCTTTTCAGGCGGAAAAGACAGCGGACTGCTGTTGAACCTGATCCTGGATTTCCAGAAAAAATATTATCCTAAGAAAAAAATCGGTGTGTTCCATCAGGATTTTGAGGCGCAGTACACACTCACGACAGAGTATGTCGAGCGCACCTTTACCAGAATTGAAAAAGATGTAGAACCCTATTGGGTATGCCTTCCCATGGCAACCAGAACGGCTCTTAGCAACTACGAAATGTTCTGGTATCCATGGGACGACACCAAGGAAGATTTATGGATACGCCCTATGCCAGACCATCCTTATGTCATCAATATGAAAAATAATCCGATGACAACCTACCACTATCGGATGCATCAGGAGGAATTGGCAAAACAATTTGGCAGATGGTACCGCATTTCCCACGGAAACAAAAAGACCATCTGTCTGCTTGGCATCCGCGCCGAAGAGTCCATGCAGCGCTACAGCGGAATTCTAAACCGGAAATATGGCTATGACAACACCTGTTGGATCAGCAGGCAGTTCAAAGACGTCTGGTGCGCCTCTCCGATGTATGACTGGTCCATCTATGATGTATGGCACGCAAACTATGTATTCTCTTATGATTACAACCATTTATATGACCTCTATTATATGTCTGGTCTGAAATTGGATCAGATGCGTGTCGCTTCCCCATTTGGCGATTATGCCAAGGAGAGCCTG
This sequence comes from uncultured Lachnospiraceae bacterium, assembly GCA_947175175.1. Lineage (GTDB taxonomy): Bacteria > Bacillota > Clostridia > Lachnospirales > Lachnospiraceae > COE1. Next base: position 26,841 of record CAMWLV010000007.1, on the reverse strand, counting down.
AACCTCTACCGCGTGATCGATCCCGAAATCTGGGCAAAGCTTGTCGGACGTGTCAGGGGGGCTAACTTTGGAGCCATCTATGGAAAGACGAAAGCACTTGGATACCGCAATCTGACCTTACCAGAAGGTCATACATGGGAGTCTTACACAAAATTTTTGCTGGATACACTTCCAGTGCGGCTACGCAACAATTACATCAAGAAATTTCAGACTTCCATAGATTTCTGGCACAATGTCGGCGGCGGCCTCGAGGAGAAGACAATCGAAGAGCTGATCGCGCATGGCTATCACGTCCGTCGAAACGGTGTATCCAACTATACGCTTATGAAGAACTCGCGCATCGTCTTTGACGGAAAGATTCCTGACCACACTGACGATATCAAGTCCTCCAAGGATATTCCAAGCTGGAAACGTATGTGCTATTGTATCCTGAAAAATGACCACATCTGCCGCTTCATGGGCTTTGGCCTGACCAAACAGCAGAAGGATGATATCAATCTGTTAAAACAGAAATACCAGAATGTAGGAGACTAAAATTATGACATATCAAAGCCCTGTATATCAAGTGATCTCAGTTCCTGTTGAGAAGATCAAACCAAATACGTATAATCCGAACTCTGTAGCACCACCCGAACTCAAACTCCTCTATGACAGTATCAAGGAGGACGGATACACGATGCCAATCGTCTGCTACCACAATGAACCTGAAGACAATTATATCATCGTGGATGGTTTTCACCGTTACCGCATCATGTTGGATTACCCCGATATCTATGAGCGTGAGAACGGTATGCTTCCTGTTTCTGTCATCAACAAGCCTCTCGACCACCGCATGGCAAGCACCATCCGCCATAACCGTGCAAGAGGTTCCCATAGCGTAGATTTGATGAGTAATATTATCAAAGAACTACATGAGTTGGGACGTTCCGACGCGTGGATTTCCAAACATCTTGGCATGGAGCGGGATGAGATCCTGCGCCTAAAACAGATTACCGGACTCGCTGCGCTGTTTCGCGATATTCCGTTTGGAAATGCATGGACGCCAGTCGATGAAAAGGCCGCCGCTGCCGCACCCTTTCCAGAAGATGATATTGAATAGCTAAAATAAAAAATGCCCTTTACCAGGGCATTTTTTATTATATTACAATGTAAACTTATTCACATCTTCGATCAAAGTCTCAACTTTTCCTTCCAGCTCCTCTACAATTTGACTGGAATCATCCACCATTCTGGCAAGCTCCATGGACATTGCTGCGGTCTCCTCCGCAACAGATGCATTGTCCTGCGCCAGATCATTCAAAACAGATAGCGAACCCGTAACATCTGCTCTCTGGTTATCAATCTCCTGTGTCATCGTATCAATCGAATGCACTGACGAGAAGCAATTTGCAAGTTCCCGATGCAGCTGCTCCATAATGCGCTGCGTCTCTGTCAATGAATTTACCTGCAGCTCTATTGCCTCATTGATTTCCTGCATCACAGCGACAGACCGCTCTGCATTGCTCTGCAGCTCCACAACTGTCTTGCCGATTTCTTCCACAGAATCCCCCGACTGATTTGCCAGCTTCGCAATTTCGTCTGCAACAACAGAAAAACCTCTCCCTGCTTCTCCAGCTCTCGCAGCCTCGATACTTGCATTTAAGGCAAGCAAGCTTGTCTGGTCAGAAATCTCATTGATCAGGTTCGCCGCCATATGAATCTGTTCCACAGACTTGTTTGTATTTGCAGTCTGCTCGGTCATCGCAATGATACTCTGACGTGTCTTATTGTTTACCTCGATCAGCTGCTTCAGCGTATTCATCGACCGCTCACTGATCCTGTTCATCTCCTCTGCATTCCTGTCGAGACTTGCCACCTCTTCGCTCGTCTGATTGATCTGATCTGCCATCATCACGACACTGCCATTTGCCTCATCCGTGGATGACGCCTGCTTTGTCACATTCTGAGCAATGGAATCCACTGCACCCGATACCTGTGTGATGGATTCCTTCATATTATAAAATGCCTTATCAAAAGATCCCAGTGCAGCATTTACACCGTTCGACACTTCTGTAATTCCCCTCAATAGTCCACGCATATTTTCCTGTGCTACGCGCAGTGCATCTGCTGTCTGACCAATCTCCGTCCGCGACCGCACATCGACATCTGTGGTCAAATTTCCCTCGGATATCTTCTGTGCAAACCCCTGAATCTTCTTTAATGGTGCCACAATCCGTTTGCCAACAAAAAATGCCGCCACCAGCGCTACCACAATAGCAACAACAAACACAACATTGGATCGAAACAGCACACCGCTGTATTCTCTATTTAGCTCGTTCCTGACATTGGCTTTTGCCATATCCATCTCATCAATATAGTTTCCTGTGGAAACGATCCAGCCCCATGGCTCAAAAATCTCAGAATACGCAATCTTTGGCGCGACGGTCACACCGTCCGACTTCGTAAAATAGAACTCATTATAACCACCCTTGTCCGCGCTCTTGCACACACTCATAATCTCCTGAATGATCATAATGCCATTCTGATCCTCGAGATCATAGCGGTTATTTCCCTCCTGCTCTGGAAGAATTGGATGCATCACCAGTATGTAATCAGTATCGTCAATCCAGAAATAACCACTCTGATCATCACTGTACCGCATGACCCGCACAATTTCTTTCGCGTCCTTCTTCGCCTGCTCCTCGGTTTTCTCCCCTGCCTGCGCTTTATCGTATTCGCTCTGCAAAATTGAAATCGTACTCTGAACCTGTGACTTGATCTCTGTGTGATAGCCTTCGTCCACCGCACTCTCATAGGTCACATAAGACGTTGCCGACATTGATTTGATAGAAAAAATAGAATTTCCACCAATTCCCAGTGCAGTAATAACAGACGCCGCACAACACAGAAACATAATTGAACTGATCAAACTTTTTTTCTTACCGTTATTTTCATTCATTCTGCATATTCCCCCTCTTTTTTCTAAAAATATTTTAGTACTATTGCCACAAAAAATCAATCTTTTTAGAAAAAGTGGTCGCTTTTTAGCAGAATTTAACCATTTTTACAGATAATTTTGCAGAATTGCGCAAAATGAGAAAACAATCTATATATGTTGTTTAACAAAATTTTTCATTGCATCATAGCTCTCTTTGCTAAGGATATGCTCCATCTTGCATGCATCCTCGATCGCAATATTCTCCGGCACCCCCAGCTTGATAAACCACTCGGATATAAACTGATGGCGCTCATAAATCAACTCCGCAATACTTTTTCCAGAATCTGTAAGATATATAAATCCAGCATCTGTAACTGTAATATGATTCTTTTCGCGAAGATTCTTCATTGCGATACTGACGCTCGACTTCTTGAATCCCAGTTCGTTTGCAATATCAACAGAACGTACAACGGGAAGCTTTTTGCTCAGTATCAGTATTGTTTCCAGATAATTTTCAGCAGATTCATTTTCTATCATTTCTCTCTCCTATTTCTGAACAGTTCCTTAACTTTCATTTACAAATGTGCCTGCAAAACTTGTAAGTATTCCTTTCTCGTTAACGCTCATTATAGCACGGTTTCCAAATGATTTCAACAAATGTGTACTGCCACATGTCCTCAAGTCAATATTCCCTTACCGTAATCCAGCACCTCCTCGAGCGCCTTTTTATCGGTTGTATAGTATACACGGTGATCCACATGGCTCACCTTGACAAGTCCTGCCAGTAGAAGAGCATTCATGTGATGGGAGACCGTCGCAGTCGTCAGATTCAAATGCTTTGCCAGCTCGCTCCCATAGGCTTCCTTAGGAACTGTAGGAAAATAACTGATACATCTTGACTTGTCTATTTCTCCGATTGTGCATATCAAAAAGCCTCGCCGCAGCCCGCTACGCTTACGTTTTTTGACCAATTGATTTATCAATTTAACCTCGAAGAAATATCCTGCGGAATCTGTATCACTTATTTTCCTACAGTTCCTTAAGGCTAAGAATATTATAACACAAATCGCACCGCTGAATATAAAAATCTGTGAAACAGAGCAAAAAGCAGCCAGAGAACTGACTGCCAGGGACGCCGCCGGTGTTGGCGCACTCGCCCCGGCATTGAAAATCGAGCCAACGCGCGCCAGATATTGGCATAACACCGAATCTGGCATCTGCCAGACTGTCACGTGCCAAAAAGCTTAAGAAAAGGCACACAACCAAGGGCATTGTCCGCTTCTATAACGATTGTCTTAAAAGATGGCAGTGTCATAAAAAAATCACCCACCGGCAGTGGATACGCACTGAGCGATACCAGCCAGAACAATACAAGCTTTCGCTTTTTTGCCGCGGAACTTTTCGCTGAACCTGTATTGCTGGATGATATCGCTGAAATCCATATCCAAGATCATTGGAACACAGATATTCATATTCCAGTGGAGATCAAGTAATCGCCCTTGTTTTATTTTATCGCCCTGATACCTGATAATTTCTATAGACATTCTTCCCGGCTATGGCTGCTGCCACACCGACCAGTATATAAAGGACTGGCACGACTTTCCACGAAACAAAGCAATACCCAAACACGGAAATCGTCCTTGCATCAAAAATATGTTCTGCATTCAAGAACCGCACTGGAAGCCAGTCCCAAAATTGAGCGAGCACCCTGTACTGGTAAGGTACCTTGCCGACCATTCCCGCTATGATCATGCCCACACAGACCGACAACGTCGCAATATTATTATGTAATATCTCCGACAATACCAGCACAAGCCCCCCGACAAAAACCGCCGTGAGAATCAGAATGCCATATGCGATAAGACACGCCTGCCCGAGCGACATCGTACAGGACGATGCCCATAGATACAGACAAAGCCACAAAGATACCTGAAATCCCTCGGCCCCATAAACCACAAAGACAAGGACAAACACAAATATAGACAACAATGCAGCACAGGCAGCTGACATGCTGGTTCCCGCCGCTAACTTTGCCCAGTATACGACACTTTTTCCCTTGGCACCTGAGAGGATTAACTGGTCAGTCCTGCGTGTGTGCTCCTCCGTAAAGACACTCGCCATACAGATCGAGACAAACAAAAGAACTAAAAGACCAAGTGTGTTAATGCCATTACTTATCAATTTGCTGTACCCGTCGTGACACAGATATCTAACTGGTGTATCCGTCTGCGTCTCTTTCTCCCGCCAAAATTCCTTCTCCACATCGGACAGCCGCAGATTCTGCCACTCCTTCTCAAGATTCTCGATCCTTGATGCATACAGTGCCTCCTCGTCTGGTATCCATGCCTTGAGCTCGTCAATATCCCACTGCTGTGTCCACAATCGGACTATATTAAAAATCTCACTGTATGGGCGCGCATAGGTCTGGTATTCATCCGTCAGCGTATACCGTTCCACTGTAGTTGGCACTTTCCCATATGCCTCCGACATTTCTTCAAGAAGCTTCTGGTCAAGCATCTTTCCGGACAGCGCCATCCGGTATTCCTGATCAACCTGAAACATATGGTAATGGGTATCAAATACCTCTCCGTCCACATAGTAATTCCCTGTCAGGTCGGCAGCGGCAAACATTCCCGCGCAGAGCACACAGCTCAAAAACACGATCCAAGTCAGTTTTTTATTTAAGATTTTTTTCACCTCATAGCGGTATATCGTCCCGAAATGATTCATATGCATTTTCCTCCCCAAATTGTGTTAGATAAAATTCTTCCAGATCACCTTTTTCATCGTCCCACTTTCCCTGATAAATCAGCTGTCCTTCCTTCATCATCAGCACCTCGTCCGCGATATGTTCAATGTCCGAGACAATATGTGTCGACAACAGCACAATGCTGTCCTTGCCCAGACTTTCGATTAATTTGCGAAACCGCACCCGTTCCTTTGGATCCAGTCCTGCTGTCGGCTCGTCCAAAATCAACAGTTTTGGATCATTTAACAATGCCTGCGCAATGCCAATCCGCTGTTTCATGCCGCCTGAAAAGGTCTTGATCTTCTTGCGGCTCACATCCTGCAAAGATACCAATTCTAACAATTCCTTCGCCTTCCGCTTCGCCTGTACCTTCGGGATTCCCTTTAATGCCGCGAGATACAGCAGAAAATCCATTGCGCTGAACTCTGGATAATACCCAAAATCCTGTGGCAGATACCCGAGAATGGCACGGTATGCCTCCTCACTCACATCAATTCCGTCAAATGCGATTGTCCCCCCTGTCGGTTTTAAGATGCCGCAGAGCATCCGCATCAGCGTAGTCTTTCCCGCACCGTTTGCGCCGAGCAGACCATAGACACCTTGGTGCAGATTTACCGAAATGCGGTCTACCGCAATCCTGTTCTGATACTGTTTCGATACACGATCAATCACAAGCTTCATAGATAACCTCCCTTTCATTTGAAGCAGCTTTACACCGCCGCAATTCCTTTTACAATGCCTACACACTGCCGCGCTGTTCCGATGCACAACAAAGATATTGCGGCAATCCACCCCACGAGGCTGTCCGCCTGATCTAACTGCGGAATGCTGCCATGCAGCACCAACACAAAAAAGCTAATGCAGACTGCGACGCCGATACAGATATAGACTGCCTCGCGCCCACGAATCCTGCGGACAACCGAAAGTCCTGCAAACGTCATCATCAGATAGGGAAACAGAATATAGACACCCGCCTGAAACACGCCAAGCCCCTGCCGCCATATCCCGACAGGCAGCAGCAGACCGAGAATGACCAGATTTTCCATGCCCAAAATCCCCAGTCTTGCCAAGAGGACACTTCTCAGGGAAAAACGCGTCGCCATCTCCAGCTCTGCCATCTCGTAATTCTCCGAACGTCCGCTCTCGGAGACAACCGTCAGCGCCAGCAATGGCATCAATGCAGAGATCACCCAGACCGTATCTGCCTCCATCCATACTGCTCCCATGACAGATATGGCATAAACCAACATCGATACAATCCATATCCATCTGCGGATATAGCCAATCTGTGAAAAAACAAATGCCGGCATACTGATCTTTGGCTGCTCCAGCATCCGCAGAAACTCCTTTTTGTGCAATGATTTTGGTGCTTCAAACGCACATTTTAACTCGTTTTTTAACATCTGCTTCATCAAAATCCCTCCTTCCCCAATTCTTCCCTGAATTTCTTTGTCACCATCATCAATCTGCGGTACACTGTAAACCGGGAAATCCCCAACAGCTGCCCGATTGTCTGAATCGGAACTTCATTCACATAGCGCAGCAGCAAAAGCTCCTGCTCGTCCTGCCCAAGCGCCGCCACCGCCTTTCTGACTGCGAGACTGGTGAGAAGATGTTCCTCTGCGTTTTCTTTGATCAGACGTTGTTGTATGAAAGTATCCTGCATAAAGCCACTTACTGCTCCGTCATTTGATGCATTTTGAGTCTCGCATAATCGTTCTCTGGAACACCTTCGATATTCGTCTACACACAGATTTCTTGCAATTGTGTAGAGACATTTTAACGCCTGCTCCACTGTATTTCCCTGATACTTTTCGAGATAACGGAGAAATGTTTCCTGCGTGATATCCTCTGCTGTCTGCTGATTGTGCAGGCGGAAATAGCAGTAGCGGTAAATTTTATCATATTGTTCTTCCATATCCATGGACATTCCAAAAACACCTCCCCCTCTCATAAAGTATAACGGAGAAAACCACTGATATGTGCGGCTGCATAAGAAAATTTTTTGACATAAGAAAAACAGCTTGCGAACAAGCTGTTTCTGCCTATCTTATTCCGCTATTCTTTACAAGGCTGCATCGTATCTATGACTGCTGCCTGTACTCCATATTGTTCTGCGACTGCCTCAACTGTACCGTTTTCCATGTTTTCCAGCCAGAACACATTCAGCTGCTCTGCCAGATCCGAATTTTTCCGAAAGCCGATGCCATATTCTTCACTGCTAAGAGTGAGTGTACCAACCAGATTTTCAAATTGTTTTCCGGAACCGATCAGTGAGCCTGCCATAATCGCATCGATTACTGCAGCATCAGCCTTGCCAGAAGCCACATTCTGCAGTGCGCTTAACTGTGTACCTGCTGCAGTGTAACGGTAATTTCTGTCTTTCAGCTCCTGCTCACCTGCGGAACCTGCTTCTACTGCAAAGAGCAGATGCATACAGTCCTCCACCGTCTGCAGCTGACCGCTGTTTTTCACTGGAACCACTATGATCTGCGCATTATTCAGGTATGCAAGCGAACATGACATATCTGCCTGCACTTCATCAGTGAGTGTCATGCCATTCCACACACAATCAATGGTCCCATTATTCAGTAAACTGACTTTCTTATCCCAGTCAATTTCCACGAATTGTACCGAAACGCCGAGGTTTTGGGCAAACAATCCCGCCATATCCGCATCGAATCCAACCCACTCGCCATCCTGCATATAATCCAGCGGCTCAAATTCCGTCACCCCGACGGTCAGGCTGCCTTTATCCATGATATAATCCAGATCGGAATCATAACGGCTGCCTGCAAAAGCGTCCTCTCCGTTCTGTCCGCAGCCGACAAACGCTGCAGCCAAAAGTAACCAGACACATATTTTTTTCATCCTTTTTTTCATAATTATACCCCTTGCATGCTCCAGCACGCATAACAATCAATTTATCCCCACTCTACCACGATTCGTTCTTTTTCCGCACAAACATTAGACCAAATGTCCCAGGTCCACAGTTGCTTGCAATAGAAGAGGATGCTTTTTGCAGATAGATCCGCTCAAACGGACAATACTGCTGTACCAAATCCTGAATGAATTCCAGTTTCTTTTCGTCCAGACCGACATACGTGATGAATAAAATACGCCTGTCGATCATTTTGGTTTTTTTCAATGTCCTGCGCACATAATTTCTAGTGACATGTGCAAAGCTTCCCATCAATATACCGCTGACCGCCATTTTGCTCTTTCGCAGCGTAATAACCGGGTGCAGCATTAAGGCATTGCAGATGATAACTACATTCTTGGGAATTCTCCCGCTGCGGTACAAGGTCTCCGTGCTGTCAACGATAAAAGAGGTGGAGATGCGGGTACGCATTCCCTCTACGGTCTGGGCAATTTTAGTCACCTCAGCAGCTTCTGCTGCCATACGGGCCGCATACAATGCGGCGATTCCCATACCGCTGGACAGATGTCCGGAATCCAACACTGTGACATTTTCAAATGCTTTTGCTGCCTCACATGCATTCTGATATCCTTCACTGCTGTACTTTGCCATTGCGATATGTATAATATTTCTTGCTTCTGTAAGCTTTTGTGCGAAAAAACTTTCATAATCTGCCGCTTCTGGCGGTTTGGAAGCACATAGCCTGCCTTCTTCTATATGCGCTAACAGAGCGTCTGTCTCAAGTTCCTTTCCGTCCAGAAAGCGTCCATGATCTGTGCAGACATAGTAGGGTCTCACTGAAATATTAAGCTGTTCCAGAAGTTCCTGCGGCAAATCCGATACACTGTCTGTCGTAATCATCATAGGCACACGCTTTAGCTGGTCAAACATCAATACATTCTTTCCGATCTCAAATTCCGGGGAATCCTCACCGAGCAGCACCAGTTCCTTTGGCAGGATATTTAATACCGCGGCTTCCAGCAATGCACCGCTAATCGGCTTTGCCAGATATCCGTTAAATCCTTCCTTCTTATATAAAACCTGATTATCGCTGCCTGCATTTGCGGTCAGGGCAATAATTGGAACATCCTGGCATAGACCTGCCTGCTGAGCGCGGATCGCGTGAAGACATTCGATTCCATCCATCTCGGGCATCAGATGATCCATTAATATTCCATCGTAATGCTTATTCTGCGTTAATTTGAGACACTCCGCACCGCTTGACGCTGTATCAATCTGGATTTTTGTATCAGAGAGAAGCTTCTTTGCCACCATAAGATTCATTTCGTTGTCATCCACGATCAACAGCTGCGCTTTGGGCGCTTCAAAGCTTTGTTTGTACTGCGTCCTGCTTTTTGCATTTACACGGGTTTCCAATGAAAAAACACCAAGTTCCTTCTCCTCAATGATATCCTGTTCCAACATGACAAGAAACGTTGTACCTTTCGTATAGACGCTGTTGACGCTGATCTCGCCGCCCATCAGATCGACCAGCTGCTTGACAATGCTAAGCCCCAGCCCGGTTCCTTCTATATGGCGGTTTTTCTCCTCATCTACCCGCTGAAACGCATCGAACAGATACGGGATATCTTCTTTCTTTACCCCTTGCCCGGTATCCTTCACAGAGTAGTATACGCGCACTCTGTTGAGTGTAGTACGCTCACACTTGACACCCAGGGTGACTTTGCCCTCTTTTGTATATTTGATGGCATTGTTCAGCAGATTAATCAAAATCTGTTTAATCCGCACCTCGTCGCCGCAGAGCATACTCGGAATGGAGGAATCCACATCCATGTTAAATTCCAGCCCTTTTTCCTTTGCCTTGATCCAGATCATATTGATGATCTCAGAGAACATGACTCCCGTTTCGTACGACACATTGATGATATCCATCTTGCCGGACTCAATCTTGGACAGATCCAGAATATCGTTGATCAAAGTGAGCAGCATTTTGCTTGCCCCCTGGATATGTCTTGCATTCTCGGCAACTTCGTCAGAAACCGAATCGCGCAGTATCATCTCATTCAGACCAATGATCGTATTGATCGGTGTGCGGATTTCATGACTCATACTGGAAAAAAAGCGGTTTTCTGCTTTATTTAACTCCTCGATCTCCTTTTTCTGCTGATTCGAAATCCTGTTTTCCTCCTGATAGATATGGTTCTGAAACTGTATCATAATACAGGTCAGCCCACTCACAAAGATAACAGATAGTGCAGAGTCCAGATAAGCGTCAGCCAACGTATGCTGTACCATATAATTGGGATAGCGGAACGCAATATAATAGCACAAACTTACGATCACCATCCCAAATATCAAGAAGACTGCTTTGTGCTTCCCTTTCAGTGTCAGGCTGATATATAAAAAGGCAAAGACAAACCACACTGGCGCCCCACCATACATACCGCCTGAAATGACGAAATTAACAGGCAGAAAAAGTAAAAGCAGCACAGCGACAATAACAGATCCGGCATTGACATGATTCTTTTTGACACTGATAATACCAATGGCAGTGGTACAGGCAATAAAGAATGCCAGCATGAGCAGATTGATGACAGTCTCGCCAATCAATAATTTGCAGACCAACATAAGTGTTAATGACATCACACCAATTGTTGCGATCAAGCGAAACATTCGTTCCTGCATGTCTACTTTCTGATCCATAATCCGTTTAAAATATTTCCTTATCATAACGCCTTCTCCTCCCCGCCGCCAGCTGTACTGATACTGTCTGCGATGCACGCACACACCGCCTCATAGGATTCGAGCATCGTCTGATGATTCTCCCTGATATACGCAGCATCACCGCTCTTTCCTGCCAGTTCCAGTGCTTTTGCCTGCTCGGAAAGCTTCTCCGCACCAATGGTCAGGGAGGTGCTTTTCAAAGCATGAACTTTGATGGCATAGCCTGCCCAGTCTCCGCTTTCATACAGAGCAACAATCTCCGAGCGCTTTTCGGCACTCTGATCGTAATACATCTGCAGCATCTCCATATAAAAGTCTTCCGCACCATAACAATAGTTTAATCCCAATTCCACATTCATGCCGATCCGCCGCAGACCGTCAAACAATGATGTTGTGTTTTCCACCGCTGGTACTGTATCACATAAAGATACTGTGCTGGTTTCCGACATCGTATCTTTTACAGATACCGCATTGGTTTCGTTCGAAATGATGCTGTCTTTATCTGCCTCAGTATAGTACTGTATATTCCGCTCTGGCAAAACCCTGCGCAGCGCCCGCTCCAATACATGGCGGTCTATCGGTTTCGGCACAAATTCCGTAAATCCCTCACTCTTAAACATTTCCCTGGCACCGCTGATGGCATTTGCAGTCAGTGCAATGATCGGCAGATTCTGGTAGATACCATCTCCTATCGCCCGAATCCGTTTCAGCGTCTCCACGCCGTCCATTCCCGGCATCATATGGTCGAGGAAGATCAAGTCATACGGTGTATCTGTACATTTCTCAACTGCTTCTGCACCGCTCAGACAGGTATCTACCTGAATGTGATATCTATCCAAAATCCCTCTTGCCACCATAAGGTTCATCTCTTCATCATCCACAACAAGCGCCTGGACGTCTGTGCAGACGAACAATCTGTCCTCCATCACACTTTTCCCCAGATCGTTCCCATGCGCCATGCCGTTTAGCAGATTGGCAATCGGAAGCGCAAAAAAGGGCTTGTGCAGCAAAATCAGATTACTGCCTGTCGGAAGTACATAGCCTTCTGCAGCAATCAGCACAACACAGATACTTTTTCCAAGCTCCTCATAATAAGAACTGTTTTCCTCATACTCCCCTTTTGTGAGAAACAGGTGCGTCACATTGTGGCTGTGCAGCATTCTCTCCTGTTCTTCGAATTGATAGGCGCGGTATACTTCAAGCCCAAACTGCTCTGCCATATGCAGCACAACATTGTCGTAAAACTGCAGAACTTCACTGCTGCTGTAACGCTCATGCCGTAGATAGCAGACGATACAAAACTGTCTGGGGTTATTGACAGACATTCCTGGCGTATCATCCGCGACTCCCTGCGGAATGGATATATGGATCTGTGTCCCCTGATTCTCCTTGCTACTATAATACATAAAGCCCCCCATCGCCCTGAGCAGTCCAAGTGCGATCGGAATTCCCAGTCCCAGACCTCCCGCAGACCGACTGCGTCCCGTGTCTGCCTGATAAAAATCATCATAGATCTGCGTAAGCTGGGTGGGTGTTATGCCAATGCCTGTATCGCAAATTACAATGTCAAGATTGACCCCATAACTTTCCCTGCGAAATCCAACCTGGACGTAAACCCCTCCCTTCTCTGTAAACTTTATGGCATTTTGCAGCAAAATCCGAATCACACGGGAAATCTTCTCTGCATCGCCAACCAATACAGCCGGAAGCGTGGCATCCAGATCATACACAAGCTCCAGATCGTGTCCGCCATTCTGCATAACCATCGTTGTAATAATGTCATTGATGACAGAAACCGGCATATAATTGTCATTGGTGACAACCAGTGTATTCCCAAAAATCTCCGTATAATCCAAAATATCATTGATCTGTCCAGCCAGACGCTTACCCGCCATCCGAATCGACTGCATGCTTTCCCTCAGCTCAGAGGACATATCCTTTTCCAGTGCGACTTCGCTGATACCTGTTACCATATTGATCGGAGTTCTCAACTCATGGGACAGATTAGAGAGAAAATCTGCATTTCTCTGCTTTGCTGTCTCAAGCTGGTCTGCAATCCCTCGTATGCTCTCCTGCTCCGCCCTGCGCCTGTCGATCATGGTGTTTGAGAGCAGCAGTGCCCCAACAGTTCCTGCCACTCCAATCCCTAACCGCGCCAAATTCTGCATTCCTGCATCAATATTGACAGTTCCAAGAAAAATCAAATGATACAGCAATAGTATTCCATACATGGTTCCCACTAGATACAACAGAGACTTCTTGTTCAACAGAGACAGCATGAAGAGCAGAATACAGACAATGACAGACACATCCAACAAGACAGCGTCATGTGCGCCATAATAAAAAAATCCAATTGTCATTACCCCGGTACAAAGATATTCGTAAAATGCATCTGTGCCAAGCTTTCCGATATGAATCACCCATATGGCAAGTATCCCCATGGCCACCAACGGTACTGTCCATAATTCCCACTGCATGACAAGCGTTATCAAAACGAGCAGGAATCCAAACACACTGACAATGCCTGCCATCAGTAAATGAATCCCTGTCTGCCCTTCTATGTACTCCTTGCTTTTATTCATATCCAATCACCTTGGAGACTCTTCCCAAAAGATCTTCTGGTACGAACGGTTTTGTGATATAATCGACAGCCCCGAGCCTGAGTGCCTCTATAACATTCTTCGTATCAGTCGATGCCGTCAGAAAAATAACTGGTATCTCAATATGCTCCACCATAATATACTGGAATGTTTCAATCCCATCCATCCCCGGCATCTCAATATCCAACAGAATCAAATCCACTGGAGTATGATCCAGTATCTTAAGTCCTTCATCTCCGGATCCTGCGGTAACAACCTCATAGGATTGTTTCGTCAGCAGAAAAGTCGCCATCCTCAAATTCATCGGATCATCATCAATAACCAAAATTTTTTTCATCAAACAAACACCCTTTCTTTTCCTTTTTGTTTTGTTCTTATTATACAATTTTTAGCTTTTTAATTTTACTTTTAATCACATCTATTTACAACATAACTTTCCTGATTGTCGTAAAATTCGCCTGATTGTTTCAAAATTATAATTGCTCGTTTCCATATTTTTTTGCCTGATTGTCATAAAATCTGCCTAATTGCTGCTTAAAAAGGGGTGAAACTATGCTATACTTACATAAACAAAATAGTGGAAGTGATATTTATGCTGATATACTTGTGCGACGACTCCAAGAGCGATATTCTGCGGCTGAAACATTATCTGAATACTTATGCGGGACGAATGAAGCTGACTTTTGAGCCTGTCTCCTTTTCTTCGGGCGAGGAACTGCTTGACGCTTTCATTCAGACCCGTCAAAAGCCAGAACTCATATTCCTTGACATTTTCATGTCAAATTTAAGTGGTATGGAAGCAGCTAAACAACTCCGGGCCATGCACTATCAGGGAGGCATTATCTTTACTACCTCCTCTACAGAACATGCGATGGACAGCTATGAGGTAGGCGCCCTGTACTATCTCCAAAAACCCTATGACCGCGGTCATTTTGAAAATGCTATGACACGGTGTGGTTCTTTACTGCAGAAAGCGAAACCTTGCTTTACATTTACCCAAAAGCGAAAGGAGTTTTCCATACCATATACGGACATTGTATTTTTTGAGACAGGACAGTCCCACACTGTTTTTCTGCACACGGTATCTGGTATCCACTCTTTTCCCGGCACACTCACACAGATCACAGAGTTTTTCAAGGGAATCGACTGCTTTCTCTCTGTGGGCCGTAGTTATTTCATCAACCTGAATCATGTGATTGGACTGGCTGGCAATGACCTTGCTATGTCTGATGGTTCTATCGCACAGATTCCTCTGCGGAGGCGAGAGGAAGTCTTAGATATTGTGGAAAAGTGGAAAAAACAAGGAACCGCTTTATGACAAAAGCGGTTCCTCCATTGCAAGCCGTATCCCCTCCACAACTTTTTTCCATTCTTTATTGGCATGTGGATAGATTTCTTCTATTTTTCCTTTATCTTTCGTTCTTCCTGCCAGCTCCAGCTGATAAAAGTACGCACCCAGTACCGATGCGCCAAGCCCTCTCGCCTCCCCTTTCAGTCCATGACAGAAAGAAATCCATGCATTCCATGCTAAGATACTCTCAGGTGTTTCACATCCGCCGTTCCCCGCCTCTGGCACATCCTGACATCTTATATTCTGGCGCAAAGTATCCAATTTCCCTTGCTGCATTTCCTGCTGCTCTGCAAATAATATAAGCAGCTGACGATAAAACGCCGCATCCATGTCCGCATAGCGAAGACCGTCCCGAGTATCAATTCCGTTTCGCTCCAGCAGTTCCAGCCATCCGTTTTCCGCTGGGTCTTTTGTCGGCCACTCGTTTGACTCTTCACGTACTTTTGTCCTTTCACCCACATCCGAAATGGTTGTTTCCTTCCCTGTGCCGAGATAGTGGCTCAACACATGTTCTAATCGCTCTGGAATAACAGGTTTTGTTATATAGTCTGCAAAACCTTCCGATCGATACATCTGCCTGGCTCCTTTCCCGGCATTTGCTGTCAGTGCTATAATCTTTGTATCCCGATTCTTTCCGTCTTCTTGCTCCCTGATTCGGTGGAGCGCAGCAATCCCATCCATTATTGGCATCATATGGTCTAACAGAATTAAATCATATTTCCGCTGCCTGCATGCTTCTACAGCAGTCTGACCGTCCTCTGCTGTTTCCACCACAGCCCCAGTTCGTTTTAACAAGTGCCTGAGCACCATCAGATTGTTTGCATTGTCATCCACTGCAAGAATGGTTTTCGCGTGAAAATCTGGAAAGCCTAGTTCTCTATCCTGTACCTCGAATTCCTCATTTCCTGTCTCCTCATGCTCCCATCCATTTACCGCCTCCTCCGTCATCTCTATCCATGGGAACAGGACAGAGAATACACTCCCTTCTCCCTGTGTGCTTTCTACTGTAAGTGTCCCTCCCATTGCCTCTGTCAACTGCTTTACAATGGCAAGACCAAGTCCCAGACCATCTCTGCTGCCTGTATTGCTCCCACGGCCAAAATTTTCAAAGATTTGTTCCAATTCTTCATCCTGGATTCCGATACCACTGTCGCTGACAGACAGTATGAGCCATTTGCCCTTCGACTTTTCCAGAATATCCGCTTTTAGTCTGACAAAACCAGTATCCGTATATTTGACTGCATTAGACAACAAATTTACCAGCACTTGGAGCATATGCACAGAATCACCGAGCTGGATACATTTTTTTGCTGTCAGGCATTCTGCAGCTTCCACTGTAAAAATAAGTCCCTTTTTCTCCGCCTGCGAGCGCATCAGTTCTTCTGCTCTCTCGATCACCTCTCCTACCCGATAAGGATTTCTCACGATCGTAAGCGCTCCACTTTCAAGCCGGGAGGCATCTAACACTTCGTCGATCAGGGACATCATATGGGTTCCGGCATCTGCCACCTCTTTTGCATAATGTTTGACCGCCTCTTCATGGCTTTCCCGAAGAATCATCTCATTCATACCGAGTACGGTATTCATAGGTGTGCGCAGCTCATGGCTGACCTTCATCAAAAACTGAGTTTTTGCTTCGTCTGCCTCCTTGAGCTTCTGCAGTGCCAAAAGCTGCTGTGTCTGATTCACAAACCACAGCATACGGCCATTGATTTCCCCCTGCTCAACAATATTTTCCTCGCGCAGCTCGTAAACATCACCATCCCGCCGAAGCAGATGCTCATCGCTCTCCATCAACTCCCTGATCTCCTCATATCTGCTGATCACACTGCCCTTACGGATATCCGGAAACAATTCATCCATTCTGCGGTTTGCAAAGATAATCGTATCCGCACTGTCGAGAATGACCAGCCCCTCATTTCCATGATTAAAGGCATTATCAACTGCTGCGTGCAGGGAATCAAAATAGCTGTACCGGACCATTGCCATCATCATGCAAAACATACTAAATGTCATGGCGATCACAATCGGATTATAACTGCCAAACACCCCTGCGATCTTTAACAGGAGCAATGCCGCCTCGGCACCGATTCCCACCGCGATATATACAATCCTTTTTTGCTGTATGGGTGTACTTCCCTTATATCTCACAACGCACAGGATCAGAATCATGATCACAACCAGGTACAGGTGCGCAAAATGGAGATACCAGAGAATGCCATGCCCCACCTCAATCCGATTATACAAACCATCTGTCAGTATTTTCATGGAAGTGTAAAAAAGAGGGTGTCTCTCAGCCGTAAAGACACCCACAAGCACCATGACGTTGCATACAGCCTCCAGTCTGTACACCCACGCTGAAATAAAAAACCCGGAAAACTCCGACACAAACCACAACAGAGACATCAGCAGCCCTGCCTGCCCCACATACTGGACACATAATCCAGACAAAGCCTCTCCCACCGTATCCGAATGAATCAGTTCCAAATGGATTCCGACAACAAATACAATGGTAAACAGGTTATACAGAATGAATGCCGTCTGCACTTTGGAAGGCTGCTGCCTGAATATGACCGCCAGCATAAAAATCATGAGCAGGATCCCTATAATATTCACTGTCTTTAAAAATAACAACATTCTCTTTCATCCTTTTTGTGATACTTAAGTGCGAAACAGCGGTTCCTCACAGCACTCTTTTGCATATAAGCTGCTTTAATTTCTCTTATGTGTCATCCGTCATCCGGTTACTGTCCAAAAGCTTTTCCCGACAGCCCCTTCTTTTGGGGAAAAATAATTTAATTGCCGAAATCAATATTTAATTTACCGCTAATGCTGGCTTTGAGTCCGCTGACATAATATGTATCCGGATCAAACTCCAATACCTTTTTCTGCGGGGCCGTCCCTCCGGCATTCTCAAATTCACTGCCCAAATCAAAATCTATTGTGACCATCACATCATTTTTGCCGGTAAATATAAGGAAATGATACTCATTATTTACTCTGTCGCTGTCAACCCCAAATCCTTTCTCCGCAAGTGCCGCAACCGCCTCATCCTGTGTCATTCCCCAGAAATCAATGTCATTAAATAAAACAGGCGCCTGATCGGAACTGTCTCTCGTCAGATCATAATTCAATGTCATAACCTTGCTGCCGGCTGCCGGTTTCATGGAGTCGGTATCATTGTAGAGCATAACAGTAATTTCCGAACGGTGTGGTGTTGTTTCCGTGCCAAGGTGAACCGAACTATAAATTACTTCCATTGCCCCGAGAACCAGCGCGCTTTCCGTTTCTTCACCGTTAGCATCTGTTATGATCAAACCTCTGTCAAGACTCGACCGCAGTGTCTCTTCCAACCCAATCGCTTTTCCGTCCAGTGTAATCGTAACTTCCGGTTTTTTCGAACTGCCGCATGCCGTAAACATACAGATCGACGAGAGCAGACAGATAAGAGCTAACAATTTTTTTACAATAGATTTCTTTTGCATAATAATCCTCCCTTCTTGTAATCAATAAAACAGAATCATTATATGACACCTTTTGATTTTCTGCAAGACTTTTCTCACTTTTGGTTTTATACTGGCTGTCAAAAAGACTGACCGCCAGTATAAAGTGATGCACACAGCCGCAAATGCGCAATGCGCATAAGGAAATATGCCGCTTCGCGGCTGCGGCTGGCGCAATACTCACGGCAAATTTCATTTACCGTGAGTATATATATCGCCAATATCCGGTTGAGAAGGTTTTAGCACCTTCCGCGCCGCCAGTGCAAAGGTGATCGCATGTACTGCCAGTGTGATCGTCCATGTGATCGGATAAGAGATATAGACTGTAGACAAACTGTGATACTCTGGTATCTTGAACACAGTAGCGATCCACAAAAGCCGCAATCCACAAGCCCCAACCAGAGAGACGATCATCGGAATAATGGAGTAGCCGATTCCGCGAAGCGCACCGACCAGTACATCCATGACCCCACACAGCGCATACACGGAACATATGATCCGCACACGCCTCATTCCCGCCGCAATGACCTCTGCACTCGGCGAATAAATACCGAGCAGCGTTTCCCCGAAAAATACTGCCATGTTTCCAAGCACCGCGCCCGTTATGATCACAAACAGCTCTCCCGCAAACAATATTTTATAGATACGCCTGTATTCCCTCGCACCATAGTTCTGACTTGTAAAAGATATCGTCGCCTGATAAAATGCATTCATCGCCATATAGACAAATCCCTCAATATTTGCGGCCGCAGAATTTCCCGCTACTGCAATATTTCCAAACGAATTTACGGCTGACTGAATCACGACATTCGACAGCGAAAACACTGTTCCCTGAAATCCTGCAGGAAGACCGATCTGCATGATTTTACCCAGCTTTTCTTTCGAGATGGCAAGTTCTTTTAATTCCAGATGAATGCCGCCCTGCTCTTTCACAAGACAGCGAACCACCAATAGCGCCGAGATTGTCTGCGAGATTACGGTTGCCATAGCTACTCCCGCTACACCCATATGACAGACTATGACGAAAAACAGATTTAATAACACATTCACAATACCAGCGCTCAACAAGTAATAAAGCGGTCTCTTGGTATCACCCACTGCCCTGAGGATCGCACTGCCAAAATTGTATACCATCATGGAAGTCATACCGAGAAAATAAATCCGCAGATATAGGACGGCAAGCTCCAACACTTCCGGTGGCGCCTGCATCAGCTCCAGAAGTCCACGTGCCCCGATCAGACCGATCACGGTGAGGAGTACACCGCTGTAAATGCTCAACAGCATCGACGTATGCACGGTCTCTTTCAAGTCGTTATCCTTTTTCGCACCATAATACTGTGCTGTCAGAACATTGCTTCCCACAGACAAGCCCACGAAAATATTGGTCAGTAAATTAATCAGCGCCGTGTTGGAACCCACTGCTGCCAGCGCATTATCGCCCGCAAACCGCCCTACCACAACGATATCCGCAGCGTTAAACAACAACTGCAGAATACTAGAACACATCAACGGCAGTGCAAAAAGGAGCATTTTACTGAATACAGAACCACTGCACATATCAATCTCATATTTCTTGTTCATCTACAAATCCTCCTGCTTCAAATTCTTTTTTCATAACGATTCGGTACTACATCTTTAAAAACCATTACTTCTTTTTCATGATCGGATTCCTAAGCGTCATGACCACCAGCGGTATCACCATCAGAAACCAGATCACTGGCTCCGTCCATATGATTCCCCAGTATCCAAACATCTTCACAAACGCAAAAGTAAACACCAGTTTTCCCACAAGTTCGATAAAGCTTGATAAAATGGGTGTCCTGTAATCCCCGAAGCCCTGCATGCAGTTTCTAAGGATTACGATAAACAGGCACACGAGCAAAAACGACATGTCCACCTTAAGATACGTTGTTCCCCAGTAGATAATCTCCCCGTTGTCCGAGCTGGTGATAAAACGGATCAAATAAGGTGAAACAGTATGTGCCAGGATAAAGACAATTCCATCCCACACAGCGCCTATAAGCAGCACACTTTTCATTCCCTGCCGGATCCTGTCGTACCTCCCCGCACCATAATTCTGCCCACAGTATGTAGCCATCGAGGAGCCGAGCACACTCACAGGCAGTCCCCAGATCTCAAATATTTTTCGTGCTGCAGTGTGCGCCACGATAATATTTGTCCCCAACCGATTGATACCACTCTGGAGCACCAGTGAGCCAAAATTCACAAGACTCGACATCAATCCCATAGATAATCCACTCTGATATAACGAAAGTACCCTGTCTTTCGAGAGAACAAAATGTTCTTTTCCGATGTGCAGTATCGGAAAACCCTGATGAATCCGAATCAGACAGAGCACCACCGACAACAACTGAGAGACAAGCGTCGCCACCGCCGCTCCCTGCACTCCCATATCAAAGACTAGGATAAACAGATAGTCCAGCGCGACATTGGTCAGAGCTGCCATCACCAGAAAGATCAGCGGCGTAAGCGAGTCGCCGATCGCGCGGAGTGTGTTCGCGCAGAGGTTGTACGCCAGTGTCACGAACATTCCCCACACCAGCAATGTGATGTAGGACAATGCCATGTCCATCTGCTGTGGCGGCACATTTAAAAGCGCCAGAATCAATCGGAGCAACACAGCGACCACTGTGATGATGACAGCAGCTGTCAGGAATCCAAGAACGATCGCGCCTGCCACATTCTCCTTCAGCTTCTTCTCTTCACCGCTTCCATAAAAACGTGCAGTCAGCACACTAAAACCAAGGCTCAATCCATTAAAAAATCCCGTGAGCAGTGTATACAGGATAGACACCGAGCCCACCGCCGCCAATGCTGTCTCTCCAAGGATGCTGCCCACAATCTTTGTGTCAACTAAGCTATAACAAATCTGAAACAGATTTCCCAAAAACACTGGAATTGCAAACAGCAGGATCCGTTTCACTGGTCTGCCCTCAGTGAGATTTAACGCAGTTTTTGAAGTTTTCATTTATTTTCTCAGTCCTTTCGGGTAATGATTCTTCATGACCTGTCCTGCAAGCTTTCCCCAGCCAATGCTGTAGCCCTGATATGTCATCAGATACCATCCCTTTTCTCCGTTGTGATTCAATGTCATTCCGCTCAGATATGCCCTCGCATTCGCATCACTTTCAAGCTCCATTGACTGCTTCACGTCCTCTTTTTTCAGCGCCAGTGCCAATGCATGGGAAGGCTC
This sequence comes from uncultured Lachnospiraceae bacterium, assembly GCA_947175175.1. Classification (GTDB taxonomy): domain Bacteria; phylum Bacillota; class Clostridia; order Lachnospirales; family Lachnospiraceae; genus COE1. The sequence continues at coordinate 4,902 of CAMWLV010000007.1, read as the reverse complement.
AAAACGGTTTTTCTTGAGCGTCCCAAGATGCAGTCCTGCCCGCAGCACTTTGAGTCCCTTAATTGAAGGCATGTCTTTTGGCATCAAATAGAGCTGGTCTCCAAATTTCAGCAGACAGCCTTCTGCATTTTCCGTTAGATCGATATGTAATGTCTCCCGCTGAAACTGCAGAAATTCCTTTACTTCCTTTGTGTTGATGCCATTCTGCAATCCGTTTTGCAAGAATCCCTGATATCCGTCTGAGACTTCACCCTGTTTTTGCAGCACGGCAAGATAATGCCCCTCCCCATGAACCAAATGCGGAAACAACCTGATGGTATGTCTTAACGCTTTTATATCTATACCATCTCTTTTCGCTCTGCCTCCATCACCACACTCACTGTTGTCACATTGATTCCCGCACTCTGCCACATTCCTGTGGTCATGACAATCTGCACCATAATATGCCCACTCTGGTACTCCCTCTGACATTCCTTCATATTTATGAACTGCTACGATCTGATATTCCAAGTGGCGCTCCAGAAAGCGTGCAATGCTCCCCTCATTCTCATCAGGAGCAAAAGTACAAGTCGAGTACACAAGCCTTCCACCTGGACGGAGCATCAGATCCGCACAGTCAAGAATCTCGTCTTGTCTGTCCGCACAAAGCTGTACATTCTCAGGGCTCCATTCATTACATGCCTCCTCATTCTTTCGAAACATACCCTCGCCGGAACAGGGGGCATCCACAAGAATGCGGTCAAAATATTCACCGAATACCTCCGCCAAATGCTGCGGCGTCTCGTTGCTGACCAGGGCATTTCGTATCCCCATGCGCTCCACATTTTCAGAAAGGATCTTCGCCCGCGCCGAATGAATCTCATTACACACGAGAATCCCCTCATTCCGCATATAAGAGGCAATCTGTGTCGTCTTTCCGCCGGGTGCCGCGCACAGATCAAGAACACGCTCTCCCGGCTTCGCTTCCAAATAAGCCGCTGGTGCCATGGCACTCGGCTCCTGTATGTAATAAACACCCGCCTCGTGAAACGGGTGCTTACCGGGCGTTTCGCCGGAATCATAATAAAAACCGCTTTGCTCCCACGGAACCGGCGTCAGATTTGCAAACGGCGCCTTTTCCAGAAAATCCTCTGTCGTGCCCTTGAGCATATTGACCCTGAGCGCCTGATGTTTTTCCCCATCGTAACTACGCAGGAAAGCAGGATACGCTTCCTTAAGCATACCCTGCATTCTAATCATAAAATCCTGTGGTAACTGAATCATTCCCTACCTCCATGCTGACAACAAACCGCGAATTTGTGTTCTTTCAAATTCGCTGTGTGAAAAAACTTCCATATATGGTTTTTTACACTACTAATCCCTTGCTCTCATCGCACCCGAGAATGATATTGAGGCATTGTACCGCCGCTCCTGACGCGCCCTTTCCAAGATTGTCAAAACGTGTGCTGACAAGCAGCCTGTCCTCATTTCCTGTCACATAGATCTCAATGCCGTCCCAGCCAGAACATGCATTTCCAGATAAGAACCCATTGTAGTCCGCTTCCTTTCCAAACGGCATCACCTTGACAAACTGCTCACCTTCATAATATTTTGTAAACATCGCATGTACTTTCTCAGGCAATGGCCTGTCTTTTAGCATATCCGTGTAAAACTGCAGTGTTACTACCATACCGCTGTAGTAATCACAGATCAAAGGTGAGAACAGCGGCGCCTTGGAAAGCCCTGTAATCTTCTGCATCTCTTTCAGGTGCTTATGATTCTGATTCAACGCATACTCCCTCGGCGCATCAAGCTCTATGTCCCGCCCGTCTGCCTCGTACACTGCAATCGTCTTCTTGCCCGCCCCGCTGTAGCCTGACATCGCAAACGCCGCCACTGGGTAATCTTTTGGAAGGATTCCCTCCGCTATCATCGGATATGCAATCGTGATAAAACCTGTCGCATAGCAGCCTGGCACTGCGATTCGCTTTCCGGTCCTAATTGCCTCCCTGTGTGCATTGGAAAGCTCTGGGTAGCCATATGCCCAGCCTTCTTCTGTCCGGTGTGCCGTCGATGTGTCGATGATGATCGTATTGTCATTCTCGACCATCGCCGCCGCCTCCCTCGCCGCCGCGTCCGGCAGGCACAGAAATGTGATATCTGATGCATTGATGTATTTTCTGATTTCTTCTGGATCTTTCCTCAATTCTGACGGAATCTTTAAGATCTCAATATCATCCCTGCCCTCAAAACGCTCAAAAATGCGCAGTCCAGTTGTTCCCTCACTTCCATCGATAAAAACTTTTTTCATTTGGATTCTCCTCTGCCATATATTCAATATGATTATCATAAAGCGATTGTTGTAAAAAGTCAATGTTATCCAACTACAGAATTCGACGTGTTATCTCCTTTCATATTCCCTGTTTATTGGGAAATCCTAAGTATTTAATATAGGTCTTTAGATTTCCAAAAGTAATGTATTTAGAGGTTCAAAAGAATGTATATGGGACACAAGCAAACATAATCACATTCTCCCCTCAGACATCGTCAATATCAATTATTCTTTTATCTTCATTAATATCTTCAATTTGATTGGCACTTATAATACGATTTATAAAATCATTATCAAGAAGCTCCTCATTCCATAATCGAACAATATTTTTCTCAGTACAATATTGCAAACTTTTTATAATACAAGAGATTTCATAAGGATAACTCCCTTCGTCATATATACACTCATCACCTTCCCATTCCGCTAATTGTTCTGAATACTGAATGCTCGGAAGTTTTTCTTTTTCCTCTCTCTCAAGCCGCAAGTAATTACTTGCCATTAACTCACAACGGCTTTCCTTCTGCAATAATGTCTTAAAATCCTTATAAACCAACCTTGACTTTTTATCCTCCGCAAAATATGGTGTTGCCTTTCCATCAATAGGATTGACATATAAATGGCAATAAGAAAATCCATCACATTCCTTTGGTTTTTCTACATCAATAATACAACCATGAATTTTTCCTGAACCTCCAATGTTTTTTATAAATTTAGATAGTTGTTTTTGCTTTTCCGTATATCTGTTCAATAATAATTTTACACTTTCCGCATATTTATCAAGATTATCATAATAATAAGACAAATCCTTTAAATCTCTCCGTGGAGGTAAACTTAACTTCCCTCCCTCCATAAGATACAGACGTTTTCTTGGCCCCGAATATATTTTATGTAATAGAAACATATATGTTTTTTTCCTCTTTATCATATAAATCGTACCGTCGTCTCTATTAAACTCCATCTGAACCCCATACCCCCTATTAAAATCAATATATTGTTGTCTTGTAATCGCATGTATTCCATCTTGATAATAAACAAATTCATCATACTCATTATTACACAAAAAATATTTAAGTCCAATATATTGGGATTTATATCCGATTTGATTGTCTGCATATATCTTGCATCTATCACTCACCTCACAATAGTTACGATGATTATGTCCATTCAAATATATCCAATAAGGATTATACTCCTCCATATTCCAATTCTCTTTTTTGGTGTGTGTTAACACCAAAACTGTATTTCTAGGTATTGCCTTTAACAGCTTCATATATATATTATTAAACCGATTTGTCTCCTGTATATCTTTTTGCAAAGCCTCTTCCCTTGACAATTCATCAAAACTTTTTCCGTATCTTAAATTTGAAGCATTAAATTCTTTATTCAATCCGCTAAAACCTATCCCCCCTAAAATAACAATCGGACTATGCTGAACTAGATTCCTGATTTCCTTTTCGCTTATATTCAATATTTTATTTTCACTAATAACTTTACAAGGATTTTTAAGAAGTTCTTGCATTTCCATCTCATTTATGTACAATAAGTCATTCTGTAAAAATATTATACCTAACTTGTTAAAGAAATTCCTATATTCCTTTATGTTCTCTTCCATATCGAACCATGGATCCCATAGTTCATGATTTCCAAGTATAACTATGATTCTTCCAGGATTCCACAACCGAACCAGCTCATTGTAAAATATAGTAGAAAACTCCCATATAGAAGATGTGTCTCCAGCTATCAGTAAAAAACTATTACTAGGTTTTGAACCGATAGATTTTACCATATTTCTAGCACACTCTTTTATATATGAATGTATTTCTTCCTTTGTTGCTTTATCGTTAAACCTATTGCAAACGCGGTGAGTCAGATGAATATCACTAATATAAAAGAATGGAATGTGAGCGCAATCATATCCTTCATATGCTTCATCAATAAATCTCGGATAACTGAAATCATCTTCTATCACAATCTCATTTTTCATAGTATATTCATTCTCACTATTTTCTCTTCTCTGTCTTATAAAAGAGAAATAACTATCATCATATAACCCATACCGATCTAAAACATCACTATTAATTACTGCCCCATTTATATTATATTTTCTTAAATCAATGCCCTTAAAATCATACTCCCTTATCTCTGCATCAGTGAGATCTCCATCCAGAAAATCATAAAACTCATTAAAACCTTCGTGTGTATAGTGATTCAAAACTCTATAATACTCTGACTTTAACTGTCCATATAACACTTTAATTTCAATTCCAAAACATTTAATTCTACTATCATAATACTTTTTTACAAAAGACAATTTCCCTTTTGATTTCTGATAACTCAATATTTCAGCAGATGCTTTTATCCGGTCTGGGATATACTGTGCAATACTAAAAGCTTTTTCCATATATCTAATGCATAGTTCTACTATGTCTGAACGGTCAGACATATATATTAACCAATTCGGCGCACAAGTAATTACACTATCTATTAAAGATATTGCTATATTATTATCAAGTAATTTGTCCCTTATTTCCTTCGGAACATACTGCAATGCAGTTATGTCTTTTTTTATGGCAGTCGTACAAAGTTCTGAT
>CAMWLV010000006.1 GCA_947175175.1 uncultured Lachnospiraceae bacterium | reverse complement strand
CCGGGATAAAATAATCTGCTGAAAGTAGGTGCAGATTATTTGCCAATCAACACCACATCCGTATCTACGCGGTACTCATAGTCTGCCGTAATAATCTTCGGAATAGTGATCTCACTAAACCGCACAATGCCAAGCCCTAATGAACTGATGATGTCCTCATCTGATACCTTCTGGTTTTTGGGGCCTCCCCATGCTGGATATCCTAAGTCCGAAGTCTCAAGAAACATGGCAAGAGGCAGGTTTTTATGGGACAAAGACGGCATCTTCTTTCTCACTGTTCCACCTACAAGCTGGTTATATTTTGCAGCTTCTGTTGCAGTAAACGCTACTCTTGTCCCCTGATATGTTACATAGGCAACCGGTTCAATCAGCAGCTTATAATCCCCGCCTGTCAGGGTATTGAAATTAATTCCTGCATATCCTGCAATTGACCTTATGACCTGCTCATCGGTAAAATATCTCTTGATCGCTTCCAGATTGGCTCCACCGCTGGATGTACTGATGATCTGCGGAAGGGACTGCTGAGGATTGATATAACCGTAAGTTTCCGTACTCGGTACAAGACCTGCCCCGTTCCGGTACTGGCTCTTACATACCTTTCCAAAATGCATGACTATGTTATCTGGTTTTTTATTGGTGAGGTCAATGGGCGTCGATACCGCACATCCATCTGATGCCCTTACCACTGTCACCCGCACCCCTTCATCCCTGCTGCTCCAGAAATTTGTATTTGTCCCGTTTCCTAACCCCCCGCCACCATTATCAATATTTCCTTCCCCGGCTGCATAAGCCGCCATCGGCATAATAAGCGAGAACAGTATAACAAAGAGCAGGAGATTTTTTCTTATATATTTCATGTTCCCTCCTTCAGAACAGCAAAAGCACAGCTTTTACACTGTGCCTTTTGCAATCCTGTCCTTAATCCATGATTCCAATCTTGTTGCCGTTTTCGTACATGTCTGCAGCATAAATGCCCTGTCCACCGCCGCCTTCATTGGGAATCCAGCCAAATCCATCAATATAAATCATTCCGTCTTTTGTATCGCCATGCGATGGTGTGGTTTCTTTAGATGGCTGTGTTTTTGTCTCCTTTGGTATTTCAACTGTCGGCTGTGTTACTGACTCCCCTGATGTTTCATCAGCAGACTGTGTTCTTGTATTTCCAGCATTTCCGCTCTCTGATGATGCTGGAGGATCGTCCGGTTTTTCGTTCTGTGTCTTTTTCGGTTCCGGCTGGATTTCCTGCTCCCTGTCACTGACCGCCACTCTTGTGTTTCTGTCAATCTCTATCACAAGATTTTCTTCTGTGTCTGATTTTGTTTCCTTCATATCTGTTTCCATTTCTGTCTCTTTTTCATGTGCCAGTTCGGTCTGCGTTTTACCGATATCAATAATTATCTTTGCAGCCTTCCCGGTATCCTCCGCCCCCATCAGGGGTTTCTGTGATGGCTCGCGGTAAAGCGTCCTGCTGATCCCGAAAACCAGTCCCACACATACTGCTGCAAGTCCTGCTGTCACCAGCCATTTCTTTGTCTTGTCCTTCATATAAATCCCTCCTGATATTTAATTTTTACTTATAGATAGGCTTTTTGTTTTCAAGCCAAACCCTATCACATATATTGGTACAAGTCTACCAAAATGTCATAACTCTTACGATATCTGTAACAACTTACTAAAACTTCTCTTTATACGCTGCCTTTACCTTTAAATTTATTGACAGATCTGACACGGTCTTTCCCGCGAAACGGACCGGCACATCCAGTGTAATGGATGCATCTACATAATAGGTTCTTCCCGGGGCTGCCAGAGCCGTATTTGGGATATTCACCAAAAGCCCGCTGATCCGGTACTCCCTCTCACCACTGTTGTTCATCCTGACATATCCTTCACCATCCTCCTCCAGACCGAGCAGAAAACACATCCTTCCATAAATGTCCCCGTAGTCAACTGCCGCTGCAAAACCTTCACCGTCCGGCTCATACCCGGCGGCATATCCCTCGCGGACACTGTGATAGACTTCATTATAATTATCATTCACGGTGGAAACCACCGCAGATTCCATTGCATCCTTCACTCCGGCTGCGGTAATGACAAGCCTCATATATTCGCTGATGCCAAGTATAATAAACAGCATGGCTATGGCAGCCGCCACGGCAAGCGGAACCATGCTCCCGGCATTGTCCCTCCAAAGCATTTTTATTTTCTGCAGACACTGTCTCACTTCCAGTACACCTCACTTTTCCCGGATGCCCTTGCCCGTATTGTCACCGGAAATGATCCGAATCTTCCAAACAGTCCCAGATCCTTTTGCATGACCAGCGTGACTGTCACCTCCTCATTCAGCTGGATATTGCCGCCTGACGACCAGTAAACATCCGGATGGATTCCCGTCTTTTCCTCCAGCGCACTCTGTCTTCCGGCCGTCTCACTGCCTACCCTGCCGCTGATCTCCGCCTCCCTCACCAGCTCATCCGCAAAGTTATCCAGCTGTATTTTTGTGATAAATATGGGGAACAGTTTTACACCAAAGGCAGTCACGAGCATGACGCAGAACACGATCACTGCTACATCGATATATCCTTCTCCCCTATTGTCTTTTATGATCTTTCTTACAGCTTCCATTCTCTCTCCTCCCTGCTTCACTAAAACAGCGTCCCCATTGACTTAATGATCTCATAGCCGATGATAGCAAAATAGGTCGCCAGAAAACATACCAGCATGACAAAGGAGAACACCCTGATCTTAGGCGGGATCTTCGCTGCTTTCGCTTTCAGCCTCTGCAGCTCTGCCTGCTTGAAATCATGTGTCAGCATCTGGAAATACACCACACCATCATCACCGCGCATCACGCCGATCAGTCCCCTCACCACATCCGAAAGCTGCGGTGAATTTAACCGCGCCTCAAATCTTGTGAGTGCTGCCTCATAGCTGCCCGACCGCATGTCCGCACACACGATATCCAGCTCCCTTCTGAACATCTCTCCCGCATTTTCCTTGTAGTGCTCCAGCATGGATAACACATCCCTGCTGTTTTTCAGTTCCTGTGTAATGGTGGAAACAAACCGGTACAGCTCGCCTTCAATCTGCTCCCTTTTCTCCCGGAGCATCTCCTCTGCTTTTCTTGTCTCCCTGTAATAAACCATGACACCCAGAAGAACCAGCAGGATGGCGATCAGTGGAAACACATATAATGCAGGAATCACCAGAATGAAGATGCTCCCTGCTTTCAGGTATGCATAGGCCATATAGACTTCTGGCGTCATTCCAAGACCGGAAGCACGCAGCACGTTATTCATACGGCTCCTTTTATAGTCATTGATCCGGATAAATCCCGACAGCCTTGCCGCGCCGTCCATATACAGGGCATCCATAGTCTTTGACAGTTTTTTATCCTCCCTCGCCGTATCCATCATAACCCTGCTGGTCCGCAGGGTAGGCAGATGCAGGAGTCCTGAAAGGAGCTGGAAAAGTCCGGTTCCAAACAGGATAAATACAATCAGTAATATCAGCCTCATAACTTCCCCCTTCCCTAAGACCTGTATTCAATCGGCTTTGTCAGTCTGACCACATATGCCGTCGCCACAAAGATAACGATGCCCGTGATACTTAACATGACCTGTCCGGGAATCGTGTGCATGAGTGTGTCATACCATGACTGGTTCAGAAAATAAAGAAGCGGTATGTTCCCCACCACAAGCACCACCATTGTGATAAATTCCTTCCTTGGCTCAAACACCAGATATTCCAGCTCCGCATTCACAATGCGCATGTCAGACAGCTTTGCCACGATGGGTGTCAGAGTAGTCTTTAGGGACCTGTCATACAGGCACGCCTTCAGCGCATCCACCCATTCCTCAAACGCATCATTTGCTATCTTTCCCTTCAGGTTTTCCAGTGCAGCCTCCAGATCCGGATCGATCAGCCTGATCCTCGATACAAAGTCCTGGAACACATTCTTTACCGGCGGGTTTAAGTATTCAAGGTTTTCCTCCACCGAGGTCACGATGTCCTCGCTCCTTAAATATGCAGTGGTGATGATGGACAGTGCCGTTTCCAGCTCTGCCGACACATCCCTTTTAAAGTGGGAAGCGGTCAGCCTGATATACCAGAATGGCAGGAACAGGAACCCTGCCGCCGCAACCGGAACAAGAAAAAAGTTCCCGAGCACTACTGCAAAAGCAGCCCCGGCTGTAGATAAAAGCAGCGATACCGTACACACAGCCGGGAACATGTCCTCCCTGTCAGTAGCCGCAAGTATCCCCTGCACTTCCTCAATCTCCCTGCGCAGGTACGATTTCTTTTTCTGTTTTGTCTCCTCCAGTATCACCTCCCGGATTCCCTTGGGGCCGTTTAACAGCCGTTTAAAAATATTTCCGGTAAAATCATCCAGCCTGATCCGGAACAGTAAAAATGTGCCTGTAATAATCCCCATACAGGCCATGACCTGCAGTGTCAGCATGTTTCCCCGCCTCCTTTTGTAATCTTTAGCAGTACATCCTTTGGCATGCCGTTTTCAAGGAACCGCTTCTTTAATCCCTCGGAAATGCCGCACACTTTTTTGTGTTCCCCATTGATGATATAGCGGTCCCCCTCCATCCTGTTCTCCGTGATCTCATAGCGGAACAGGGGATTGAATTTCCGCTTCCCGTCCTTTGTGATCTCACATTCCATGATCTCCATCAGCCTTCTCTTCTTATTTTCCAGCTGCTTTGCAAACACAATGATCGGGAACGCCTCCGTCACAAGGTCCATCAGCACCTCATCATCCATGTCATATTTCCGCTTGCACAGTGTCCGCATCCTGCTGTATGTGGATTCGCAGCTGTTGCTGTGGATGGTGGTCAGCACCGTGTGGCCCGTCCTTGCCGACTCCTGCGCGGTGTATGCCTCCGAGCTTCTCATTTCACCCACACAGATAATCTCCGGATTGAAACGCAGCGCCATGTCAAGCAGCATGTCCTGGTCGATGTTCTGCTTTTCATTCTCGCTGAACCTTGTCAGGGTATGGATGACGCTGTTTGCCACCTTCCCGTCCTTCTCCCTTACCAGCGCAAGCTCGCGGCTTCCGTTTTCGATGGTGAAGATGCGCTTATTATCAGGAATGGTTGTAAGCAGCCATCCTGCCAGTGTGGTCTTGCCGGAACTGGTTGCGCCTGCCACACAGATACTGATGCCGTACCTTAGACACTCTGCCAGAAAATCAAGCATCTGGGCTGTTGCAGTCCCTCCCTTTACAAAGTCCTCCTTTTTCATGCTCTGCGGGTTCACGATACGGATGGATGCTGCAATCCCCACATCCTCATCCACAAGCGGCGTCTTTAGCACCGCAATACGGATATTCTTGCTCAGATGCCCCAGTACCGCAGGGGATGCGTTATCAAGCACCATCCCCGAAACATGCAGCATGCGCCTTACCACGTTGATGGCATGGTCCGGCGATTCAAAGTGTTCATCCAGCTTCTCGCACCTCCCGTCACTGTACTGCACCTCGATGTCCTTCCATGAATTGATGTCAATCTCCTCGATCCCCGTACCAAAGATATATTTTGTCAGGAAAGAAAATTCCGCCATCTCTGTATACAGGTCATCAATCAGCTGTTCCTGTGTCTTTCCCTTCACCGTGATACGGTAATCGCAGATATATTTGGTGATATACCGCTTGACCTGCTGCTTCACCTCATCGCTCCCATCCTCCACCATGAGTGTGGAATATTTGCTGGAGATATACTCCTGCACTTCCTTTAACACATCTGTAAAAGCCCTCCCCTTTTCTTCCGGGGAGAAAAATATGCCCTGGTTGTTCCTCATACACCGAACACCTCCTTTCCTATTTTTTCAATCTCCTTACGGAATGCACGGCTTTCCTTCAGGCAGAGTTCCCCAAACATTTCGCCTTCAAGGCACTGCCTTTCCACCTCGGTGCTGTGCGGTATCTGGAATGCCACGTTCCCGAGCACCTGCTCCATGTGGCTGCTGGCTTCCTGCTGTTTTACGTTGGAAGCCACCTTCAGCTGCCGGTCTGCATCCCATTTGTTGTCGCGCAGGAGGGGCAGCTGCGAGGACAGGTAGCTGATGGATTTTAGGTCACAGTTTACCAGCCTCAGCACCGTGTCCGCCTCCATCAGTGCAACCGCTGACAGGATATCCGAGGCGATGGTGCTGGTGCAGTCTATGATGACATAGGGTGCGACCTCCTTTGCCTGCACGATCAGCTCTGCCGCCTGCTCCTGTTCATAGGGCGGATAAGTAAAGACATTCTCACCTTTGAGCATACCTGTCATCGAAAGATAGTCATTTTTCCTGTAAAACATGCAGTTTTTCTTGATCAGGTTCTCCGTCACATGTGCCGCTGCAAGGATGCTGCCAAGGGATCTCTCCCCTTCAAGGTCTGCAGCTGCACAGACACAGGGCAGCGGCGGCGCTGTCATATCTGCAAAAATAAGAAGCACGTTTCTCTTCTTTTTCGCAAGGTATTCTGCCAGCTTCACGGATACGACTGTCTTCCCGGAGGAAGGGCTGCCCCAGACAGCCAGCACACCTCCCTCCGGTCCCATGTTTTCTTCTTCCGGTTCCATATTTCTCTGGAACAGAGAATTTCTCTTAAAATTCAAAAGCTATTCCTCCCTGTCTGTCATTTCTGATTCTTCTGTCTGCATATTTTCTTTTTCCTGATCTGGTACTGAATCTTCCGAAGCAGATGTATCCACGGAGTTTTCGCTTCCAGACTTTTCTGTATCTACATCTTCAGTTCCAGTTTCCTCCTCCTGCAGTTCATCCAACAACTGGTCCTGAACCTCTATAAACTTTGCGGCTTTCACACTCTCACCCCTGTATACCAGTGACAGATGGATTTCCCCTTCTGCCTCCAGTCTGGCCAAAAGTCTGCTCTGTTCCGGCCGCACCAGCACAGTTACAGTGGAAGGCAGCTCCTTTCCGTCCCCTGCCTGCTCCTCCGTGTTGGCATCATAGCCGGACTTTGCAGTCACGGCAATGACCTCAACAAACCTTAACTCATCAGGAATGACAGTCTCACCGCTCCCAAGATAATCCGGTGCAATGACAGAGACAATGTCGCCACTCTTTAACTTGCCTGAAAGTCCTTCTGCAAAAGAACTGATTGTAATGGACATCGCCTGCTTCTCACCAGTTAAGTTGTAAAGATATTTGTTCTCCGCTGCCGGTTCTAAGGAAACCTTTTCTGCCACGATGTAGTCCCCAGCATAAACATCCGCTGTCAGGTACTTTCCTTCCACATCTGCGATGCTCCTTACCACATTTTCAGGCAGGTTGTATCCGCCTACCTCCACCTCCTGCAGCATGTTTCTTTTGATCTTTTCCCCTTCCTTTACGGGCTTCACAAACCGCACAATGGTCGCTTTCTTCGACAGTCCTGCATTGACAAGCGGTGTGACTGCAAAACAGATTAAAAGGGATACCGCAATACAGAATATCCCAAGTACAGTACGGTTCTTAAACAATTTCATACACATTCCCTCCTGACTGCCTCCGCATACTTCTTTTTTCTCTTTACTGCCACAATAATCCCTGTTATTAGTGCTGTGATGCCAACTACAAATAATTTTTTCTTCATGCTGGTTTCCTCCAATTTAATATTCAAATAACACTTAAAAACATCCCAATCCATAGAAAAGGGACAAGCGGATATGCCTGCCCTTTTTCGTTTTTTGTTTCCTTTCTCCTGATTTTCCCTGCCGCAGTGCACATCCCATGCCAGACAACCAGCAGGCTTAATGCAAGAAGCAGGCCATAAAAAGCCCTGTCAGCCCCCAGCACCATGCCGCATGCTGCTGTCAGCTTGATGTCCCCGCCGCCGATCCCTCCTGCTGTGATCCCGGCTATGAACAATGGCAGGCATACCAACACCCCTGCAATACTCGGGTGTCCCGGCGGGATCAGACTGACCAGTGCCACAAGACATGTCATCCAGTCTGGAATGTTCCGGCACTTCATATCTGAAACAGCCGCCAAAAACAGGGCAGGGAAAAATAGCCCCAGTCTGGCCATCTGCCCCTACATCCCCATGCTCATGCCGGAGCCTTCTTCCTGATCCATGTTCTCCTCCAGATCAGCGCCTTCTTCCGGCATGTCATCATTTAATACTGGCGAGAGGACACTGTTCTGGTAGGCATCCAGTATGACCTGGTCGAACTGCTCCTTCATGCTCCTGTCTGCAAAAAAGACAGAATCCTTATACTGGTCAGTCTGGGGCATCTTGGTGCGGGGCATGGAAACTGTCAGGCCATAGTCATCCTCCCTGATCCTTACATTGCGGATGGTCATGAAGCCCCCAATCTTTACGTCCGCACAGGCAAGCACTCCCCTCTCCGGGTTGTGCTGCATGATTATTGCTTCCATTTGCAGCTGTCCCATGCTGTTTCCTGTTGCATTTTCCTGTGTAGTATTCTGATTTGTTGTTCCTGGCATAGTTATATCCTCCTCTTTCTTTTCACTGTACCAATTCAAGGATACAGACAACTAATAAAAACTAATTAGAATCATCGCTTTTGCGCCTCTCCAGAGCAAAGCTTGGAATTTCTTAACTAACCTGCGTAGTTGAACATCTCCTGAATCCTCTGGGTAAGGGTGGGCATTACCACATCACCAAACAGTGTGTAGAGTCCTGCGAGCAGGAGCGCACCAAGCACTACTGCGATCAAAATCTTCACCGCCGTATCCACGTAGTTCTCACCGCGTGTGTCCTTCATTAATAACGCCGCCTTCTTTACTGCCGCCTTCATGTTGCCTGTTGCTTTCTTCATCATCTTTCTCATTTTTTCTTTCCTCCGTTTTTTTGTTTGTTATATATTCATAAATGTCTGGCACTTGCATGCCCTACATCCCTGTCATTTCCACAGCCTGGCCTTCCGGCGCAGACTGCTGCATGTCATGATGCTTTGCCACGGTATGCTGTCCTTGTGCGAGCGCCTGCTCATATGCACCAAGCACTGCGTTATTCAGCTGTTTCCTGCATTCTGCCGTAATGGGGAAACAGATATCCTTGTACTCATTTCCCGCCTTATAGCTTGGCATGGAAACAAACAGGCCGCTGCTTCCCTCAATGATCTTGATCCCCCTCACTGCAAATGCTCCATTGATGTTCACAGACGCCGTTCCTTTGATGGAATCACCCGGCTTGATGGACTGGATGCGCACATCAAACTGAAGCGGCTGCACATTTACGCCGCCTGTTTCCTGTACCGTTTTTTCCGCCTGCTTCCGGGTATTTCCTGCTTTTTTTGTTGCTGCCATTTTCTTCCTCCTGTATTCTGTATTTAGATTTTTTAACAGAAAATCTATAAAACTGTCAGCAGAATGGAATGATGCCTTTCTCAAAAAGCTCATTCTTTGTTTCATATTGCATTGCCTCGTACTCCTCATAGGTCTTGCCATAAGTTGCCGCCATTTTTTCGTACAGCCCCTGCCAATGTGGTGCAAAGGCTTCTGCTATTTCATAAGTACCAAAACCACCTCCCATCTCATACTCTGCCTGTTCCTGCCTGTACAGCGCATCCATCTCCTTCTGGATCTCTTTTCGCTGTCTTGTCATTTTTCACCCCCTTCACTTCCCCCGGAACTTTTTTCCAGCTGATATCTTTCAGAAATCGATCTCCTCATATCCTGCCGGTTCCACATAGAAAAAGCGGCTGGTATCCCCATCCGCAAACTCCACCACATCCGATATGGACAGGGCATGCCCCGCAGAATCCGACGGCGCCCTCCTTCCAAATTTTTCCCAGACGGCTTCCAGGTCAAATTTCTCGGTCTCGCCCTCATATACAAGGACATATTCACTCTTCTGCGGCTGTTCATACCCTCTCTTTTTTCTCTCTGCCAGACTGACAAACCGCATCATGAGCGGGCTGTCCTGCCCCAGCTGGTAGATCCGGAGCTGTCTTTCTGTCCCCGGGGACTCCGGCCTTAAATCAACACCTCCCTCCGAAAGGCGGTCATACACGCCTTCCCTTACCTCTACTTCCGCCAGCTCCTTTTCCCTGATATAACGGACCAGCTCTGCCTTATGAAAAAGGGAATCCAGCACAACAGTCCTGCCCTGCAGGTATCCCGCCGGATTCCCGTAGTAAAAAAGGACTCCGTCCTGAAAATATATGTTTCTCATGCGCTCTCACCATCCATGCCGCGCAGGTACGGGATCAGCTGCCGGTCCAGAAACGCCCTGTCCTCACAGTATAAAAACATCTTTGAAAGCCCGAGCAGGAAAGACTCCCCGTCAAGCGTATGTATTGTAATGATGCTCCCCTTACTGCAGCTTCTGATAAAACCTGCTATGGAGGACAGGTTTCCCTCCACAATCCTCTGGCTCACTTCGTCATCCCTGATCTCAAAAGCCTTATATCTTTCCCTCAACAACTTTTTTCTCCTTCCCGCTGCTGTGCAAATTTCAGGATCCTTGCCGCAAGCTCCACCTGTTTTTCATGGCTCATTATTTTAACTGCAGCATTGATATATGCCTCCACTGCCTCCGGATCCTGGTTGCCTGCCTCAACGATATCCACCCTGGATACCGATATCTTTCCACCGTTTACGGACAGCTTTACGATGTCCCCATACTCCATCTCTGCCATCTGGCGGAGTTCTTTTGGTATCAGCACCCTCCCTTTTTCATCAAGCAGCTTATAGACTGGTTTCTTCAAACCTTTTACCTCCTCATCTCAAAAAGTCTCATACCATATTCCACTGGTCTGGATTTCTTCAGGCATTTTCTTCCTCCGTTGTGCGCAGAATGATCCTGACCTTGTCCTCTGAAATTCCAAGGTCACTGCAGAGTGCAAGCAGTTCACTTGGAATCTTTACCTCCGCAGCCGTCTGGTCTGGCATGATGATGATCTTCTGGTCCTGACACACAATGTCAAGGTCTGCGTCCATCGGTATTCCCGCATCCTTTAGCAGCTCCTGCGGAATCTGGAACGAAATCTCCTGTTCCTTTGCAGCCTCACTGTCCGCATCTTCGTCTGCCCTAAAAATCAAAAATTCCCTTGACTCATTTTTCAGGCTTTCCCCGTCTGCCATATAAAAGAGTTTTACTGTCTCACCTGCACAGATTCCGGCCTGTTCCAGAACAACCGCAGGAACTTCAATGCACCCCTTCCCATTCATTTTTCCTTCCATCTCAACTAACTGAACCATGTTCTTCCTCTTCTCCTTTCTTATCACTGTTTTGAAAATAATCCACAGCAGTCTTCTGTTCACCATACAGTTCAAATAAATTCATCTGCACCGGAAGACTGTCGCGCCTTTCATTCATGTCATAGTTGGCAATCAGCACCTCCGGGAATTCACAGCCATTGTCATACCTCTGCGCAAGGTTGTTGAGCCTTGTCACTGATTCAATCTGGAAATCCTGGTACAGCTCACGGATATACCCGCAGTCGTTATACGACACCATGAACTTCCCTTCTATCCCTGCAAGCGTATCCCGCAGCCTTACATGGTCTTCCTTCCGGAATACAACCTCGTAGTGCCCCTCCGTCTCAAAATACGGGGGATCGCAGTAAAAAAAGGCATTCGGTCTGTCATACTGACGGATGAGTGCCTCAAAATCCTTATTTTCTATGACTGTGTCCTTTAGTCTCCGGTTCGCCTCCCATATGGTGGCAAAGGTTTTCCGGATATCAAATGGCTGGCATCCATAGGATGTGCACCCGCTCCCATAGCTGTAGCGGATGATCTTGTAAAATGCCGCCGCCCTTTTGATATCTCCCGTCCCTGCCCTTTCCATCAGGATCTCCCTGATCTCTTCCGCCTCCGGTTCATTCAGGAAATGTGTGGCGATCTCCAGCTCTTCCGAAAGATGCTCGCTCTTAAATTCCTCCATTGTCAGGAATTTCCGCAGGGTTATGAACTCATCCCTTGAATTTAATGGCAGAAACGACAGCTCCCTTAAAAGCGCCATGGGCCTTTCCTTGACACAATAAAAGAGGTTTGCAAGATTCGAATTGAAATCATTGTAAACCTCCATGCATTTATCCGGCGGCTTTCCAAACAATACCCAGCCGCCTCCGCCGAATACTTCTATGTAACGGCCGTACTCTTTTGGCATACGCGGGTAGATCAGGTCGCGCAGCGCCTTCTTCCCGCCCACCCAGCTGATAATGCTGTTCATATTTAATTTTCCCTCCCTATAATAATGCGTCCTAATAAAAAGCACAGGCATGATGCCATACAAAAATACCAAGAGAAAAACCAGATTTTTCATATCCGGCTTTTCCGTCAGGATCAGACGCCCGCTTATTCTTTAATAATTAATTTGCCTTCTGTCTTATCATAATAATACAGGGAATAGGACAGGATCTCATCAGGTGCTGTCTGTGTATCATTGATATCCTTTATCATGACCCTGAGCTCCTTCTCTGTCTCTGTATTTGTATCTTCATCTGCATTCTCAGCCGGGATGAGCAGCAGCTCATGTATGGATGAGGGGATAATGTAAAGACTGCTGTCAACTGTTTCCGCCAGATCCCTGATCAGGTTCGGATAAATCAGGCAGGCTGCACCTTCTATCCTTTTCTTATTGCTGAGCATGTACATCGGGGCATCATCCGAAAATTTTTCCATGCATTTGTCATGGTCATATTCCTCCGGATGCTCTGCTTCCTCAATTTCACACATTACTTCTGCCATATTTCTCACCTCATACGGCATCATCTTTGGTGTATTTTCCCTTGCCTCCTGGAACAGTTTTTCCACTGTCACATCCCACAGCCTCAGGTGTACGTTATGGACGAGTATGTATCCCACTGCATCCTCCTTCTGTCCGACCACACACCCGAACACGATGGACAGGTCCATGAACGGAATATGCGGGACATCCTCAAGCAGTTCACTGTTCCTTTCTGTATTGACCAGCTTAAACACAATCTTCTCCCTGACATTTTCATAGACAAGATAAGGCCTTATGTCCCTTATTTCAGACATCTCCATCCCCCTCTTCCAGCTGCTTCACCAGTTTCCTTAGCCGTATGCCGTCCTTTACCCCCTGGATATAGAGCTGTTCCTGAATAATGGTGTTTAAGTCATAAACGGCACACACATAATCAGTCACAAGCTGGTATAGCTTGGGGTATTCTGTCTTCATTTCCCTGTCAACCATATCTGCCAGCTCCCTGCGTCTGTGAAGAAACTGTGCTGCCTCCTCCTGCTGCTGTATTTTTTGCCGGTAGCCTTCCATCAGTTCTGTGACAAACAGGTCTAAAATATCCGTTTCAAATTCCATATGCATCCTCCTTTTGCTTTTTTATCAGCACACACACTACTACATGTCTGTGCCAATATCCAGCCCAATTGCGAATGTTTATGGATATTTCACAAAGACATCGCCATCGTTTCTTCCTGCCTGATCCCAAGTTCTTCTGCTGTCATCACCTTCCATGAATCACTGTGGTTCCAGAAGCTTACATAGAGGTCCCCGTCTCCGGTATGGATGGGATGCTGCTCGAAGCTCTCTCCCCACCCGTCACTCATCTGTCCGGTCCAGTAATCTTTTAAAATACTGGTCTCCTCATCTGTCAGTGGTTCTGTGATCCTGCACTTCAGGACGCCGTACAGCTCTCCTTCCACCTCCCTCACGGACGGCCATGCAGCAGCCACCTTTGCCGCCACGGCCCTGTCCCTGTCAAAATAATGCATGAGTCCCCTCACCTGCCCGTCCGGGCCTTCATCCTTTTTTATGGCATCCATGATCTGCTCCCCGTATGCTGTCAGGTCGCCGGCGCACAGGTTTCCTGCATCCTCCCCATCCACAGAGAGTCCTCCTGTAAGCGGGCTGTACAGACAGAATTCATCATAGCAGCCCTCATCTATTTCCAGCGGGTCTGCAAATTCCCCTTTATACTCTAGGTATTCATGGATCTTTCTCACCGCACCGACAAAACCTCCCGAGACATATGCGCTCGCCACAAGCGTCCCGTCCCTCGCGTCAGCGCCGAGGCCGGCATAATCAATATGGGAAAGCAGCAGATCGTCCACATCAAACAGCCCCGACTCCGTCACAAGGAACCTGCCATACTCCTCATCGCTGTGTATGGACAGATGGATCTCAAACTCCTTCAGGCACCCTGCCACATATGTGATATCCGTATACTTTTCTGCACCTGTAAACGCCACGGCCATTGCAAGCCGTTCCATCTGCTCCGCATCAAAACAGCATACCTTCTGGCACATCTCATTAAAATAAGTAAGGGCTTCCACGCAGTCAAGCTTCTCCGGCGTCGGTACAAGGCTTTCCGGAAGCCGCAGGTTATGGACTCCTTCCACACTGCAATCCCGCAGGTCTGACACCTGCAGCCTTTTCTTCATCATATTCACGGAATGAATGTCCGTGGGAAGGTACAGAAATTCTTTATCCCCCGCCTTATTTTTCATTTCCAGTACCGCCACGGTCTTATCCGTATCATACCAGTATTTGGGGAATGTCCTGCCATTGTACACCTCCTGCATCTCAAAGCCGTTTTCCACGAAAACACCATAAGGCAGGATCTTACATTTTCCTTCCGCCAGGACTTTCTGTCCGTAGTCCATGAAGTTTATCCGCCTGCCCTCCTCTTCAGATATTCCCGAAAATTCATCCATATAAAGGCGTCTTGCGACCTGCACTGCATTGGAAAAATCCGTGAGCAGGGAAAGTCCCTTCATGCTGTATGTAAGGTTGATGAGGTCTTTTATTGTTCCCATTCCCTTTTCATATGCGCATGTCTCCAGCACACTCCGTTCGTATGCCGTAAAACTGTCCAGCCTTCTTGCAAAGAAATTGATCTCATCCATGTTTACTTTCTGTCCTGTAAGACTCCGCAGCGGATTCCGGTCACCACATGCGCTCTCCAGTATGCAGTTCAAATCCCCACTCCCATCCCAGATCTGCTCCATCTGCCATGCCAGCTGCGCATCTGGCAACGGCAGCTCCACGTCCCTGGCTCTCCCATTTCCTGAAATCCTAACCCGCATTCCATCCCTCCTGTCCTGAAATAATCTCCACGCCGCATTTCTCGATCACAAATGCATTCACGATAAGGCGCAGCATGCCATCCGCTATCAGCTCCCTGTCCGCAAGCTCCGACAGGCGGATATGCTTCGTGCCGTTATAGACATCCTTCGCCGCATAGAATAATATATACTGTTCCAGCGTGACACCTCCGAGACGGATACGGTCAAAGTAGATCCCTGTATCCGCCACATGCCGTTTCGTCCTTTCCCATAAACCGCCATCTGCAGACAAAAGAAAAACCGCTGCAGCATAGTTCCTGTGCCTGCAGAGGCTTTCTGACTTTCTCCCTATAAACAGGGAATGAAAAATATTTCTGTGTGTCTGGTTTCGAAAGATATACTCTTCTCCTGCTTCCTGAAAGATTTCCTGTATCCTCTTTTTCAGATGCTCCATCTGAATCCTGCTGATGACACAGTCTACAATCTCCGAGTAATTCCCACGGCTCCTCCACTCTGCCTCATTCATGATACAGATACCGCCTCCCCTCGGACGGTATCCCGGTGGCTGCTGCATCTGTTTTTCCAGCACACATAACTGTGGGCTGTTGCAAAATAGTCTTGACATCTCATCTCTCCTTTTCTTTTTCCTGTTTCTTCCATATCGAGCAGGGAATACTTTCCCTCCCCGTCGCGCGGGGTGCGTGCAGCAACACTACTGATTTCCTTACGCACCCTATACATAAAAAAGGCGGCGCCCGCTTCATTTCTAAAGTAAGCACCGCCTCACATATCCAGCTGCATCCCATTTTCTTTGTTCCCTTCCTCCATTCCAATTCCCTGTGTATCCATCCGCATGTAATCATCCACTGTGAGCGATTCCCCCAGATAATCCATATCCTCCCTGGGATAATAACTGCCGCCCTTCTTTATAGGGATTTCTTTCTTTGACAGGATTGTCCCCCAGTGGTTCACCAGCACATGTGGCTTTACCTCGCACGCAATACCCTGGCCGCCATCATCATGCCGCACGTCATAACAGAATAAATCCTCCGGTACAGTTTTCCGGTCTATCCTCGCACTTGTAAACAATACCGGATATTCATCCAGCATGGCCAGCTCAAATGTTTCTTTCCCTGCATCTACCATCTTTCTATCTCCTCTTTCCTTTCCTTTTTTAATATCATGCAGCACATAAAATAATCTTACATGTTCATCTGCATGCCTTCCACCTGTTCATCGGTATCCAGCAGTCCATCCTGCACCTGTTCCACTTCCTCTGCGCCCGGGATCATATTCACTGCTGGATGGAGCTCATCATTTGAGATACGCCCAGCCAGTGCCTCGAACGCGATGCTGTTCATCTTGTTCTGCACATAACTTTCAAATTCCCCCTTCGCCTCAGTCACAGTTTTGTCCATCTGCTCCAGAAATAAATCATTCAGGAACGGAATGTCATTGCTCAGTCTCCGGCCAGCACCTTTCAGCACATCCACGATCCACTCCCGGTCACTTTTGCTCAGCACTCGCTTTTCATCAAGCAGTTTCTTTACTTCCGCAGCCTGCTGATTCAATTTCCTTGCAATACCGTCTGCAGCCTCCCCGACTTCCTTCCTCATCATTTTCTGTTTATCCTTAGTATAAGGATATGGCCTCATACGGACACTTGGGAACAGGCTGTCCTCCGATGTTTGTGATCGTCACCGGAACGCCGTCGCCCATGTTCAGTGATGTGATCGCCTCCGCAAACTGCGTGTAGGACATGTCCACCTCCACGATACAGTTTCTCCTGCTGGTCTTAGTATAATACTTGTTCTGGCTGTCCTCACGCTCCATAAATCCATTTGAGATGGTCAGCCGAATGACATCATTGTGCATGATGGAACTGCCAAACAACGCTGTACCATTTCCTCCAATCGACGATCTTGACAACTGGAGCATCCCATAACTTGGGTGTTGTTTGTTCTCCATTTTTTACCTTATCTCCTTTCCGCATTTTTCATCATTTTTTCTCCAAATCCTGCCCAAAACCATTTTTTGCCCCGTGATCGTCGTTAGACGAGCACTTGCATCTATAAAATCGGGCAAAAAAATAGGGCAAAAATTGGTTGCATTTTTCGCCAATTTTCGCCCTCAAACCACAAGATGTTGTGGTTTAGACCGTCAAATTCTTCACTTTTCCACAAGCTGCATCATTATTACTACCTCTACGTGCACCGTCTGCGCAAATAAATCCACCGCCCTGACGCGCCTCAACTCATACCCATTCGCGCACAAATACTTCAAGTCTCTTGCAAGTGTGGCACTGTCGCAGCTTACATAGACAATGCGTTTCGGTGTCATCTTCACGATTGTTTCCAGACATGCCGCATCACAGCCCTTGCGTGGCGGGTCTACACAAATGACATCTGCATAGATGCCCTCCTTTTCATAAAGTCTGGGAAGTACCTCCTCCGCCTTCCCTACATAGAACTGCACGTTCTCGATATGGTTGCGCCGCGCATTCTCCCTCGCATCCACGATTGCCTGCTCCACGATTTCAATACCGTAGACCTGTCTTGCCCTTTTCGCCATAAATAAACTAATCGTACCGATGCCACAGTATAAGTCCCACACCGTCTCTGTTCCAGTCAGCCCTGCATAGTCCAGCGCGAGACTATATAGCTTTTCTGTCTGGACTGGATTTACTTGATAAAAGGACAGCGGTGAGATGGCAAATGTTATCCCATTGTCGTCTGATAGTTCAACAGCCTTTCCCGCATTAATGCTCTCTATGCTCCGCATATGAATCACATCGCTTATCGTATCTTGGCCCCATATTGTGCGGCATATTTTTCCCATGATAACATTTGTATTTTCTTTGTTGATATTGATAAAAATGCTTGTCATGCCTCTGACTTTTTTGAGCACCTCCACCAGCTTGTCCTCCTGAGGGAGTTTTTCACCATTTATAATGACGCACACCATGATTTCCCCTGACGTAAAGCCTTTTCGTATCAGGATATGGCGGATTAGTCCTTTGCCTGTCACTTCATTGTATGGCGTTATCTTGTATTTTTTCATGTAATCTAACAATATTTCCAGAATAATTTTATTTTCCTTTACGCCCAGCGCACAGTCCGTATTGGGTATGATCGAATGGGTTCTTCCGGCGTAGAAACCTGCCACTGGCTCACCATTTTTGTCCATGCCGATTGGAAACTGGGCTTTATTCCGATAATAAAAAGGCTCTTCCATTCCCACAATCGGCTCCATCACCTGTTCGATCAGCTCCTTGGAAAATCCGCCGATTCTGTTCAGATTATTTTTAACTTTATTCTCTTTAAAAGCCAATTGTGCCTTATAGTCAAGAGCCTGTATCTGACAGCCGCCGCATTGCCTATGATACATGCATTTGGGTTCCCTGCGGTTTGGAGAGGGAACCATTATATTCATAAGCCTGGCGTATGCATACCCTTTTTTCACCTTCATGACCTTGACTTCTGCCTTGTCTCCGATCACCGCATCTTTCACAAAAAAGGTAAAACCATCAATCTTCCCAATGCCCTCCCCATCCATTCCCATATCTTGAATTTCTACTGTTACAACATCATCTTTTCTGTACTCCAATTTAATCCCCCAATAATCATAAACAATCCACCATTCTTCCCACATTACTCACATCGTTCTCTTTAGATTTGACTCAAACAGTCTGTTATATCCCAGCCAGCCCATTTCCTGTGAGGATTCCAGAATCTCTGTAAATGTCTCCAGCTTTGCATCTGTATCATCTGCGTAGTTGAGCGCCAATGCCTCTATAAGTGCCGGCTTCTTGGGTGAACCATACTCATATTCCCCATGATGCGCGAGTATGCAGTGCTTCAACTCCATCTCAAGCATCGGCGGAAATCCGGAGATTTCTCTTGCTTTCTGTCCAATCATCTCGGAACCCATTACGATATGACCCAAAAACTGTCCCTCGTCTGTGTAATCATTTGTGGGAAATGCACTAATCTCCCTTGTCTTCCCTATGTCATGGCAGATCGCTGCTGCAAGGAGCAGGTCGCGGTTTAGGACTGGATACGCAGTGCAGTAATATTCACAGAGTTTTGTGACACTGAGCGTATGCTCCAGGAGTCCGCCAATAAAACCATGATGGACCGACTTTGCCGCCGATGCCCTCTTAAATCTTGCTGCAAACGCTTCGTCCTCCACGAAAAACTTTCTTAATAATGTTTTCAGATATGTATTCTGGATACTGTCAATGATGCGCAGCAGCTCCGTGTACATCTCGTCCAGATTCTTCTTGCTCACAGGCATGTACTCACTCTCGTCGTACTCCCCTTTCTCGCATCTGCGTACACGCTTCACGTTGACCTGCAGTGCACCGTTAAAGCTTGTAACTTCCCCGTACACTTCGATATAGTCCATCGCCTCAAAGTCTGCGATCCCGACATTATTTGGATCCCAGATCTTGGCGTCAAGCGTGCCTGTCTTGTCCTGAAGAATCACATTGTCATAGCTTTTTCCATTTTTGGTTATTGCAGAACTTTTGAACTTGCAGAAATAGATGTCAAATACTCTGTCTCCGTCTTTATAATCCTTAATATACTTCATTTTATAAAAATCCTTTCTTAAATTACTCGCAGCATTTATCCTAAGGAACTGTTAAGAAATAACTTTTAAATAGTGCGTAGGATTTTTCTTCGAGAGTGCCGCTCGAAAATCAGGCGCATAGTGGGCTATGTAACTGATTTTTGAGTGGTACAATCGGAGAAAAAGACAAGCAATATTAAAAGTTATTTTTGAACAGTTCCTAAGTACACTGACTACTCCACCTGAATTACAAAGTGCATTTCCTTATAATCATTGACACTTGCCCGCTGCACTACTATATTTATGCTGCTTTCTGCCTGGGCATTCCGCAGTATATTCATGTAGTCTGCGGCGCTCCTGATATCCCGCGAACCGACTTTTATTAGAATATCACCTTTCTGGATTCCTTTCAACATGGCTGGTGAATCCATATCGATATTGACAATATACGCCCCCTGCGGAATTTTTAGCTCTGCTCTTGTCTGCGCAGAGATATCCTGAACATAGATTCCAAGATAGGGAATATGCTCTCCATTGGAAAGCTTCGAGATCAATCCTTTCAACTCGGTAATTCCCACTGCCGAGAGAAGATTTCTGGTGTCATCATGATTATGGCTATTGTCAATGATGCCAATCACCTCCCCGTCCATATTGACAAGGATTCCACTCGGATTTGTTCCTGCGTAAATATCCGTAGTCATCAGTTTATACTCACTGTCTGCCATTGTGATGACATTGTTCTTTGACGTGACCATTCCATAGCAGACTGTGTCCTTGTAGCCGAAGAGATTGCCGACCGCGATCACCGGTGTTCCTGTCATGCCGGAGGAGAGTGAACTTCCCAGCACTGCGACTGTAACGGAATCCAGTGTATCACTTCCTATATATTTCAAATCCACCGCCAGAACTGCCAGATCGGTATTCTGATCATACTGCTTGATCACAGCATCCGCATCAACGCCGTTGCAGAAGCTGATCCGGATTGTCTCTGCGCCATCCAGCGAGGATTTCCTGCTGAGTATCAAAAGCTCCCGGTTATTGTTTGCAATAATAACGCCTGCCGTCGTTCCCTCGCTATGATATGTGTTGTTGAACCAGTCCACATCAGAGTGCACTGCCGTGACTGTCACCATACTCGTCTGGACTTCATTGTAAATCTTATACAACTCCTCATATTGTGTCTGATATGGCTTTAATGGTTCGATTGGCGCAGTCTCCTCCAGATTTCCGGTTAAATTTTCCGCACCCATGCCCTCTGTATTTGAATCGTCTTCTGCCGGATCTTTTTCATTCAAATGCTCCTGATTCACATCTGCTGCATCTGAACTTTCTTCCCCTGCACTAATCTCCTGATCTTCTTCATCTGTCTCTCCAACGCTGCTCTCCGTTTCCGCGCCATTCGTCCCAGACGCCGAATTCTGCCCCTCCTCACTGCTATAGGAAGCATTCTCCTCAGTCTCTTCCTGAATTGCAGTTGTCCCCTCGGTGAGCATGTCCTCCGGGAGCATCTCATTTTGTTCCTGCGGAAATGTCACCACCTCTGGCTCCTCCTCAGGATAAAGCCAGTTGTTGAGAACAGGTTCCAACAGCAAAAACGATAAACATGCCAGCAAACCGAAAAGAACTGCCATGGAAGCTGTGATGATCGTGCGCTTCAAAAGCCTTTTTTTATTAATTGGCCGCTCTTTGATCTTCTCCTGCAGAAACTCAAAATCATTCGCCGCCCCGGCAGCGCCATTCTGATTCTGCAGATTTGGATTTTCGTTTGTTGTATCATTCCTTCGCATCTTACCTTTTATCCTCCTCTCTTCTCAGCCTCTTTCCTTTTCATAGTATAGCCGATAGAATTTCCATGGTCAATGTCTTTTACCTTTTGACAAAAATTTCACACTTCTACTATTCAAAAATACCTTGTAGGAATATAAAAATAATGATAGAATATCCTTTGTATAAGCATGTTTTATGATCACGGACGATAAAGAGGAAAATTTATGAAAAATTTAGTAAATAATTTAACATTAAGAAAAAAATTTTTATGTACTGCTCTCACGGCAACGCTTTCTATCAGCAATTGTGCAATTGGAACAGTGTATGCCGCATCAGATGAAACACAACCAAAAAAACTGCAGACAGAAAACACTCAGACAGATGAAATTCCGACAGAATCCAAACTTACTGATGAGGAACTCGCAGCGTATTATGGCGATTCCGTTTTTATCGGTGATTCCATCATGGTGGGTTTTCGAAATTACAGCGCCAAGCAGCAGACCTTTGTGCACGATATCCAGTTTCTGGCTGTGGGAAGCTACTCAGCATTCAATGCCATGAAACCTGTCACTGCTGACAACGTCCACCCCATGTACAAAGGGAAAAAATGTCAGGTATGGAACGCAGTTCCCCTCATAGGAAGCAGGCGTGCCTTTATTCTCCTAGGAATGAATGACATCAGTATTCTCGGACTGGAAGGCGCACGCGACAAGTACAAGGAACTGATCGACAAAATACTGGAGACCTCACCGGACATCGAGATCCATATCATCAGCGTAACTTACACGCTTGCAGACCAGGGTATTGGCAAACTGAACAATGAGAATCTGGCTCAGTACAATATCCTCCTGCAGGAAATGGCAGAGGAGAACGGCTGGGAATATATTGATCTGTGTACCCCCATATCTGACGGAAAAGGCAATCTTGCCGCGGAGTACTGCAGTGACGGTTTTGTCCATCTCTCCACCTCCGCCTATACCTTGTGGGAATCAGAACTTATAGATTATGCAAATGCACAGGCAGCACAGGAGGAAGCCGAAACAGAGTCCGAAACCTCAAAAGACACACAATCAAAAATAGAAACCATATTAGAAGCGAATCCTTCTCAAAACACAAAAGGGAGAATACAATAATGCGTACAAATAAATCACTGAAAACAATAGCAGTCATGGCAGCGGCGGCACTCATCTGTACTGGATGCTCCGACAAGACTGTACCAACTGTAAATAACACAAATTCGGGTTCCGGGACAACACAGACTTCGGAATCATCAAACAGTTCCGACAACAAAGAGAACGCAAAATCCATCAATGAAATCTATCAGGAAATAGAACAGACAGTATCCTTACAGTCGCCACAATGCATGGACGATGACTTTATTTCCAATTATTATGGTATCGATGCTGCGTCCCTCGAGGAATATGTCTTTTCCATGTCCGAGGACGCTGCGCAGGCAGAGACTGTCATTATCATGAAGGTCAAGGACACCAATGATATGGAGGGACTTAGAGACAGTCTTCAGACCGTTGTTGATGAGAAAAAGAATGAAATGGAAAACTATATTCCAGAACAGTTTGCGATTGTAGAAAAAAGCAAGGTTCAGACAAAACAGAATTATATATGGCTCGTGATATCCGACAATGCAGATGCGATTACGGATATTATCGAAAACGGATTGTTTTAGCGGAGGATTATTATGGTCTTTAGCTGTATTCCATTTCTGTTTTTTTTCCTGCCGCTCTGCCTGATTTTGTACTATGCAGTCCCATTTTCATGGAAAAATGGGATTTTGCTTATTTTCAGCCTGATTTTCTATGCGTGGGGGGAACCGCTGTACATTCTTTTGATGCTTTTTTCCACTGCGCTTGATTATACAAATGGACGGCTTATGGAGCGCTTTGGCACAACGAAATGCAGGAGAATCTTTTTCCTGTGCTGCAGCATCTGCATTAATCTGTCCATACTTGCCTTTTTCAAATATGCTGATTTTGCCATTGCATCTGTAAACGGATTGTTCGGCACGCAGTTTGCACAGCCTGGAATGCATCTTCCTGTCGGTATCAGCTTTTATACGTTTCAGACGATGAGTTATATCATCGACCTGTACCGCAGAGAGGTAAAGGCGGAGCACAGCTATATTGCGTATCTCACATATGTATCGATGTTTCCTCAGCTGGTGGCTGGCCCGATCGTGCGCTTTGCTGACATCCAAGAACAGCTTCACGGCAGAAGGATTACTTTTGACGGGTTTGAACAGGGTCTTTTGCGCTTTATGATGGGTTTGTTCAAGAAAGTACTCATTGCCAATCAGGCTGGTGCTTTGTGGGAAGAGATCCGCGTGTTAGGTGCCGCGAACACAAGTGTGTCAACGGCGTGGCTCGGCGCACTCTGCTTTACCCTGCAGCTCTATTTTGATTTTAGCGCCTACAGTGACATGGCAATCGGAATGGGACAGATGCTCGGCTTTCATTATAATGAGAATTTCAATTATCCTCTGACTGCCGTCTCCGTGACGGATTTCTGGCGGCGCTGGCACATTTCATTGTCCACATGGTTTCGTGACTATGTATATATTCCTCTTGGCGGAAACAGAAGAGGAATCCCCCGCCACTTGTTCAATATCGCGGTGGTATGGTTCCTGACCGGACTATGGCATGGTGCTTCGTGGAATTTTATATTGTGGGGAGTCTACTATGGCATTCTGCTCATGCTCGAGAAGTATCTATGGGGAAAAGCGCTTGCAAAACTGCCGAAGTGGATTCAGCATACCTACGCATTTCTGATCGTCGTATTTGGGTTTGTGATCTTTGCGGTCACCGATATAGGAGAGCTCGGCAATTATATCAGACTGCTCTTCTCTTTTATATCCAATCCATTGGCAGACGCGCGTTTCCTCTGGTATCTGGGCAATTATGGCATTGTGATCATTATCGCCTGTATTCTGGCTTGTCCGGTATATCCATGGCTCTGCCGGAAGGTGTCGATGCTCAGTCGGAAAAAGAACTGCGTCATATCTGCCTTTGCAGGTGTCGGTGTACTGCTGCTGTTTTTGCTTTCTACCGCATATATGGTCAGCGACACTTACAATCCATTCTTATACTTTCGGTTTTGAATGGAAGAAAATACCAAAGGATTAAATATGTACTTCCTCGAAAATAAGTAATATAAAATAAAGGATTTATTATTGATGATTACGAATGTTAAAATAAAAAGAACTGTCGTATGTCTATTATGCATCAGTATTTTATTGCTGTCGCTCTGCCTTCTCGTCAGTCCGAAAAAAGATTTTTCTGAAAATGAAAACAGATATCTTGCAAAATTCCCATCATTCTCCGCCAAAGCATTGCTTGACGGAGAGTACACGGATTCGCTGGGTGACTGGCTCGCCGACCACTTTCCACAGAGGGATTTTTTTGTGGGCTTAAAAAGCGGTACTGAGATTGCGGGCGGCAGAAGGGAGATCAACCACGTTTATATTGCGAAGGACGATTATTTCATTGAATCTTATGCGAACCCCCAAAACACCGAGCGCATAACTGACACACTTATCAGATTTTACGACAAGATTGACAAGACCAGGGTTGATGTAAACTTAATGCTGGTGCCGACGGCTGTCACTATATACAGTGATAAGCTTCCTGATCATGCTCCCGCGTCCAACCAGCAGGAGACAGCATCTGCGATCTATAATGAGTCTGGAATCCCTGCAATCGACTGCACCGACTGGCTTTTGAGCGGCGCCTCCAAAGGACAGCTGTACTACCGCACTGACCATCACTGGACGACACTTGGGGCATATTATGGTTATCTTGCATACTGCGATACAAAGGGCCTCACACCCGTATCGCTCGAATCGCTGACGGCACAGACTGTCACAGATGAATTTGCCGGCACACTGTACTCTAAGGTAAATGACTACAGCCATATAAAGGACAACATCACAATATACACCAACCCCGAAGATGACCTCACTGTCACCTATGCGGATACAGGCGAAGTGACAGACAGTCTGTACAATCTTGACTATTTAAAAGAAAAGGATAAATATTCCCTTTTCCTCAACAATATCCATCCACTGATTGAAATCGAGAACAAGGCAGCTGCCTCACAGGATACACTCATGCTGGTCAAGGACAGTTACGCCAATTCCATGGTGCCGTTTCTCGTACACCATTACAGAAAAATCTATGTGTTTGACACCAGATACTACAGGGACGGTCCCTCCTCATTTCTTTCAGACCATAACGATATAACAGATGTATTACTGTTATATAACATGAACACCCTCGATACCGACACCGGCATCCGGGGAATTTACTAAAAAGTTCCAAGCCCGCTTCCAAATTGGGGGGCTTGGATAATTATGGAGGACTACTATGAATGACAAAGCATTACGCATACTTGAATATCATAAAATCATCAGTCTGCTCGTCGATAAAGCAAGCTCTGCTCCCGGAAAAGAGCTCTGCCAGAAGCTGACGCCGATGACAGACATCAAAGATATTGAGCAGGCACAGCAACAGACTGCCGATGCGTTTACCCGTCTGGTCAAGGGCGGACGCATACACTTTAGCGGTAACAAAGACATCAGCTTCAGCATCAAATCACTGGAAATCGGAAGCGCCCTCTCCGCCGTTGAACTGCTGAAAATCTCCGCCTCTCTCGCCTGCGCCACACGGGCAAAGACCTTTGCGCGCTCGGAGCATGACGAGGAAATCACGGACAGTCTGCAGGAATATTTTGCAAACCTGGAGCCGCTGACACCACTCCAGAACGAGATCAACCGCTGCATCATTTCCGAGGAGGAAATCGCTGACGATGCAAGTCCGACGCTCAAGCACATTCGGCGCAGCATCAATCTGACCAACGAAAAAATACACAGCCAGCTCACAAACATGGTGAACGGAAGCTATCGGACTTATCTGCAGGACGCAGTGATCACAATGCGCAACAATCGTTACTGTATTCCCGTCAAATCCGAGCACAAGGGAAATGTCCCCGGAATGGTTCACGACCAGTCTTCCACCGGTTCCACGCTTTTTATCGAACCAGCTGTCGTTGTGGATCTGAACAATCAGCTCAAAGAGCTTGCCCTGAAGGAAAAAGAAGAGATTGAGCGTATTCTTGCCGAATTGAGCGCCAGTGCAAGGGAACACACCGAAGAACTTGCAAACAATTTCCGCCTGCTGACAAAGCTTGATTTTATCTTTGCAAGGGCGGGGCTCGCTGTTGACATGAATGCATCACGACCGCTCTTTAACAAAGAGCGCTATATCAATATCCGCAAGGGACGCCACCCATTACTGGATAAGAAAAAAGTGGTTCCCATTGATATCCATCTTGGCAAGGATTTCGATCTGTTAGTTGTCACAGGTCCCAACACCGGCGGAAAAACTGTGTCCTTAAAGACAGTAGGACTATTTGCACTAATGGGACAGTCCGGACTTCACATACCAGCTCTCGACCGTTCTGAGCTTGGTATCTTCACAGAGGTGTACGCGGACATCGGTGATGAACAGAGCATTGAGCAGAACTTATCCACCTTCTCCGCGCACATGACAAACACAATATCCATCCTGAAAAATGCAGACGAAAATTCCCTTTGCCTTTTTGATGAACTTGGTGCCGGAACCGATCCTACAGAGGGCGCAGCACTTGCAATTGCGATCTTAAAGCACCTGCACGACAAGGGAATCCGCACGATGGCAACCACACACTACAGTGAACTCAAGGTGTTTGCGCTCACGACCTCCTACGTGGAAAATGCCTGCTGTGAGTTTGACGTGGAGACACTCCGTCCGACTTATCGGCTTCTCATTGGCATTCCTGGCAAGAGCAATGCCTTTGCCATTTCGTCAAAGCTTGGTCTGCCGGACGAAATCATTGCATCTGCCAAGGAGCACATCAGCGAGGAGGATGAAAGCTTTGAGGATCTTCTTGCTGACCTCGAGACAAGCAGGCGCACGATCGAAAACGAGCGCACTGAGATCCAGAGTTACAAAGCCGAGATCGAGTCCCTGAAAAAGAAACTGGAACAGAAACAGGAGCGTCTTGACGCGCAGAAGGACAAGATACTGCGTGAGGCAAATGAGGAAGCGCGCAAAATACTGCAGGAGGCAAAAGATGTCGCCGATGAGACGATTCGGGATTTCCAGAAGGTCAATATCAATAAAACCTCCATTCAGGATTTGGAGAAAAAGCGAACCAAAGTGCGTGACAAGATTTCAGAGAAAAACGCAAAACTCACCACTACTCAGGAGAAACCGACACATAAGGTCTTAAAGCCAACCCAGATCAAACTCGGGGACATGGTAAAAGTTGTGTCCATGGGCCTAAAGGGCACTGTCTCCTCCAAACCGGACGCAAAGGGCGATCTCTTTGTACAATGTGGCATTATCCGCTCCAAAGTCAATATCAAAGACTTAGTGCTGATCAACGAAGATGTGTTGTCTGGCACTGCCGCCTACAAAAAAGGTTATGGCAGTTCAGGTGGATCTAAAAGGAGCTCCGGTAGTGGAAATATCGGCATGTCCAAGGCTGCCACCCTCTCCACTGAGATCAATCTGCTTGGAAAGACAGTAGACGAGGCGCTTTCAGAGCTCGATAAATACCTCGATGACGCCTATCTGTCCCACGCGCCCAGCGTCCGCATTGTGCATGGCAAGGGAACAGGCGCATTGAGACAGGCAGTCCAGAAACATTTGAAACGCGTCTCCTATGTGAAAGCTTTCCACCTTGGCGAGTACGGCGAAGGGGACGCCGGCGTGACGATTGTAGAATTTAAGTAAAACGAAAATGTTTCGTTTGGAAGAACGCCAAAGGACAGGCGTTCTTCACTTCAATAAAGTTAAAGGAATGAGAAAAATGGCAAACAAACAAAAAATACTGATTGTTGATGATGATGAAAATATTGCAGAACTGATTTCTTTGTATATGACAAAGGAATGTTTTGAGACGAAAATCGTATATGACGGAGAATCCGCACTGCAGGAAATGAACAGCTTCACACCGGATTTGATTCTTCTCGACTTAATGCTTCCGGGCATTGACGGTTATCAGGTATGCCGTGAAGTCCGCCAGAAATCTCAGACTCCGATTATCATGCTGTCCGCAAAAGGTGAGGTGTTTGACAAAGTGCTTGGTCTGGAACTCGGCGCAGATGATTATCTGGAAAAACCGTTTGACACCAAAGAACTGATAGCGCGTGTAAAAGCAGTCCTGCGACGCTATAAGACTACACCTCCCGCTGAACCGGTTTCTGATGCCAAACAGGTTTCCTATCCTGACCTCACGATCAACCTCACCAATTATTCTGTCATCTATCATGGCAAAACTGTGGATATGCCGCCCAAGGAACTGGAACTGCTGTACTTTCTGGCCGCATCGCCAAACCATGTATTTACCAGGGATCAGCTGCTCAACCAGATCTGGGGATATGATTACATTGGCGACACACGCACTGTTGATGTGCATATCAAGCGCCTCCGTGAAAAGATTAAGGATCACGAGTCTTGGCGTATTTCAACGATATGGGGCGTCGGCTATAAATTTGAAGTCAGAAACTAACCGGAAATGAGGTTTTCTATTGAAACGGACACTCTATTTAAAATTTGTACTGGCATACTTTATCTTTGCATTTTTTGGTTTTATTGTCGTCGCGACTTTTACCTCAAGCATGACACTTGAGCACATGAAACGCGAGCGCGCCGACTCCTTATATAAAGAAGCCCTGCTGATCGCTGACTCCTACGCCGCGGATCTATACAACAGTGAGATCACACTCGAATCCGTATGGCGCCAGATTGAGGCGATCGGCACCTTCCTGGATACCTCGATTTGGATCGTCAATCCGTCGGGGCTTATTGTGCTGGATTCCAGCTCACCGCTTGAAATTGAGAACCCCACTACCATCCCCAATTTCAGCCCCACGATCACGGGAAATTCATTCTATACGACGGGGAATTTTTTTGGTATGTTTGACAAGGAAATGTTGTCTGCCTTTGCACCGATCACTTCCAAATACAAGGTTAAAGGTTATGTGATCATCCATGCATCTGTTGATGGTCTGCAGTCTTCCTGCAACTCTCTCCTGAATATATCCTATATCACGCTGGTGATCCTCTTTCTGCTGTCGCTGATCATCCTGCTCTTCTTCACGGAAATGGTATATCTGCCACTCCGCAAGATCACGCATGCGACTGAACAGTACGCCATCGGTAATTTCAGGTATGAATTTCAGATTGACAGTGAAGACGAGATTGGCTATCTTGCCGCCTCCATCGCCTATATGGCAAGCGAAGTCGCAAAGAGCGAGGACAACCAGAAACGTCTCGTGGCAAATATCTCGCACGATTTCCGTTCCCCGCTCACCTCCATGCGCGGATATCTTGAAGCAATGCTCGATGGCACGATTCCTCCCGAAATGCATGAGAAATATATCCGTGTCGTCTTAAACGAGACCGACCGCCTGACAAAGCTGACCAACTCCCTGCTCACGCTCAACAACCTGACTAACAAAGGCATGATTCTTGACAAGAGCAATTTCGACATCAATCAGGTGATCAAAAACACGGCAATGTCCTTTGAGGGAACTTGCCGTGAAAAGCTGATCTCCATCGAACTGGTTCTCACCGGAGACCAAATGTATGTAAATGCCGATATGGTCAAAATCCAGCAGGTGCTCTACAACCTGGTGGACAATGCCATCAAATTCAGCCACAAAAACTCTTCGATTAAAATCGAAACAGTAGAAAAATCAAATAAGTTGCTGGTATCCGTAAAGGATAACGGCATCGGTATTCCCAAGGATAGTATTCGGCTGATCTGGAACCGCTTCTACAAGACAGATCTCTCGCGCGGCAAAGATAAAAAGGGAACTGGTCTCGGACTCTCCATCACCAAGGAGATCATCCAGTCCCACAATGAGAATATCAATGTGATCAGCACAGAGGGTGTCGGAACGGAATTTATCTTTACACTGGAGAAAGCAGAGGAAAAGCGGTAAGACTTGCAAATTATTTACTGCAGGCTCCCCTTCTCCATGCCTCCTCCATCAGCTTAGGCTGAATATTGGGATATGTCCAGTTTGCCGGCATTTCATCTGTAATAATGATCTTCTCTATCTCACTGTGAAGCTCCTGTTCAAACTCCCTAATCTCTGCATAATACAACATTCCAAAGGATTCTTGTCCGTCAAAATTATCCTTCTCTATC
The DNA here is from genome assembly GCA_947175175.1 of uncultured Lachnospiraceae bacterium. Taxonomy (GTDB): domain Bacteria; phylum Bacillota; class Clostridia; order Lachnospirales; family Lachnospiraceae; genus COE1. Next base: position 24,268 of record CAMWLV010000006.1, on the reverse strand, counting down.
ACAGAATAGACGCAGATCGGCACAATATCAAAGTCAATCGCCCCAGTCTCCTCATACAATTCCCTCTTCGCAGTGTCCAAAATTGCCTCTCCCAGCTCCCTGTGTCCACCTGGAACTTCCAGCGTATCTCTCAACTTGTGCTTGCAAAATACATAGTTTCCCTCAGTCTTAGCTATAATCACTGCAAACCGCAATAATGCGTCGTCCACTTCCTCATAAAAATTTACTGCCATCTTATCGTTTGTCCTCCATATTCTTATTCCTTTTATCGTTCCTATATCAAATCATCAAAGCGAATTACTTTTTAAGGGCTGACACCAATCAATGTCAACCCTTACATTATCAAACATTATCTTACTTTTTACGCTTTTTGATCAAAACACCTGCCACTACTGCCACCAATGCAACGATGATGCCACCTGCGATCAACGGTGTATTTCCTGATGATTTTTCTGCGGTTTCTGTATTTTCTGTGCTCTCTGAACTGACACTTGTGTCAGTTTCATTGTCTGTCTTCGTCTCCGCCTTTACGATCGTATTGTCTCCCTGTACGAGAACCATCGCAGAGATACCTACTACAGACACGGTTCCCTCCGCAGTACCTACAGATGCTGTTCCTGCTGTCTTGTCATTGACACAGATTTCCCAAGTACCTGCTGGGAGCGCCACATCGACCGCATTCTCGTTTCCATTGAAAATCACTGTAATCTTCTCAGCTGTGTCACCATTTGCGTTGTTTGCAATAGTGTATCCCACTACATTCGGATCCAATCCACTCATAAAAACAAGATTGCTCTGTATATCCGCCTTCGTCGTCATACGAAGTGCACTGTGCGCTTTGCGGAATGCGATCAACCCCTTATAGTATTCATAGGTATCCATCACATTTGCCTTGTTTGACCACTTGATACTGTTTGTCGAATCCGGCGATGTGTAGCTGTTCTCATCAAAACCGCCCTCCACTGTTGCTGAAGGCTTGCTTCTCAGCATTTCCTCACCAGCCTGGAAGAATGGTACACCCTGTGAAGTCAGGATGATCGCACTGCCGAGCTTGTTCATCTTAATCCTTGTCTCTTCACTGTCGTCCGCATTCGATATGGCAAGCTTATCCCAGAATGTCAAGTTGTCGTGGCACGAAATATAGTTAATACTCTGCCCCGGCTGTTCCGCCCAGCTCCTACTGCCCTTGTCATTCTTTGAAGTCAACACTTGCTGATGCGGTGTCGCAGCAACGATGCTGAACTTAATACTTTCCTCCATTCCATCCTTGCCACTGATAAATCCCTTATCTTGTGCATCAAACACACTGCCCTTGATTGCGTCCCTGATGTCATCGCTGAAAGCACCAACTCTGTCAATCTTTGACATATTTGCCTTCAAAGCCTGCTGCGAGGAAGGAATTGCAGCATCTCCAGCAGTCCAGCCCTCACCGTAGACCATGATTGAAGGATCAACCTCATCAAGTGCTGCCCTGACTGCATTCATCGTCTCGATATCATGCACTGCCATCAGGTCAAAGCGGAACCCATCAATGTGATACTCGGTAGCCCAGTAAACAACGGAATCGACGATATATTTGCGCATCATCGCATGGTCGGAGGCAGTCTCATTTCCGCAGCCTGATGCATTGGAATAGCTCTCCCCTACTTTTCTGTAATAATAGTCAGGTACCGTCTTCTGAAAATTGGAATCCTCTATATTAAAAGTATGGTTGTATACAACATCCATATTCACGCGGATTCCGTTCTCGTGAAGCGCCTGTATCATCTGTTTCATCTCGTTGATGCGCACTTCCCCATGGTAAGGATCTGTGCTGTAAGAGCCTTCTGGCACGTTATAGTTCTTCGGATCATAACCCCAGTTAAACTGTGGTGTGTCAAGCTTTGTCTCATCTACAGTAGCATAATCATAGCTCGGAAGAATCTGCACATGTGTCACACCCAGATCCTTGATGTGATCAATACCCGTTGCAAGCCCGTCAGCATTGGTTGTCCCTCTCTCTGTCAAACCCAGAAATTTTCCTGTGTTGCTGATTCCAGATGACTCGTCTGATGACAAATCTCTCACATGAAGCTCATAGATCACCGCATCTGTAGGATTGACAAATGCAGGTCGCGTATCATTTTCAAATCCCTCTGGGTTGGTAGCGCTCAAATCCACAACCATGCCCCTGTTGCCGTTTACACCGGTTGTCCTTGCATACAGGTCCACTGCTTCATTTGTCTTATTACCGATTTTAATGGAATAAGTATAGTATACTCCATTCAGATCACCCTGTTTTTCACAGGACCATACACCCTTATCACCTAATGTCATAGAAATTGTCTCTATGAGATTATCTCCGTCTCCCTGCTCATATAAATTCAACGAAACCTCCGATGCCGTAGGCGCCCACACCTTAAACCCTGTCTTTTCCTTTGTGTAAGCAGCCCCCAGATCATCGCCATCATACGTAAGAGCATCATCAAAATAACTAGAACCGATAATCTTATTCATTGATACCGTTGTTCCCTCGTATCCATCCATTGATATGTCATATGTCTTTGACAATTCCAATTCCTCCTCCATTGTCAACAGAATCGTTCTGCCATCCTCGCTGACTGCTGAAGCTACAGTATATTCTACACCGTCTCCGTCAGTGACTTTTAGCTGCGTCGCCAAAGAACTCATACTCTTTGGAGCACGGGAAAGTGTCGCAGAGATTTCCTTGCTCGTCGTCTCCGAGAAGTATGCCTCAGCAATCACAGGGTTATAGATCACTTCTTCCATAGTATACCATAATATAGGATTTCCTTCCACTATGTATACATCAATTGCATCATTCGACGCCTTTGATAGGTCAATCTCATAGTCAAGTGCAGCGTCCACATTTCCGTCTTGTATCACACGCACACCGGCTGTTGTCACGCCGTCTTTCGGCAGTAAACCGACTTTGAAAAATGCGCCGAAATCATCTGTCTCCGACATCGGATAGCTGCCCCCGACATCGTTACCAGCCCATGCATATGCTTCCATATTGCCAGCATTGTACTTCTGGTCAAAATTATAATAGTGGACATTTAACTTTGTCGCTCCGTCCTCGTTATATATATTCAGCCTTGCCTCCTCAAGTGCCGCGATATCATACTCTGCTGCTCCTGCGGGTGCCTCCGTGGCAAACTCTGCCTCCCCGCTTGTGACCCAGATTTCCACAGTTTCCCCATCCATGGTGACATATCTGTCATCTCCCATGTCCTTATCCTCCCACTGGTTCAACCGCACGATAAAACCAATGCTGGCTGGCTTACGGTTTGTCTGGTATACAGCTACTTTACCGAAGTCATCCTCGTCCGTAAAGTCAACCTGCTGTCCTTCCCGTCCTTCTTCCCATATCCACAGGTTCCATCCGTCATAGCTGTCATCGTCTCTTCCGCCGTAATGAACGATCAGTGTCGTTCCTGCCGCTCTCGCCGTCATGCCCGGGGTAAAAACTGACACTACTGTCATAAACACCATGAGCAGTGCCAAAAATCCAGCAATCTGCCGCTTCTTCCACATAATTGTTAACCTCCATTCGATTTTCATGTATTTGAGAAACTCTCTTGATGGTTATATTATATTCGCTCATGATAAAAAAAGCTATTGGAATTTTCGTAAAATTTCGTTTTTGTTTTTTGGCTATTATAACGAAACTTTTCGAAATTTATAATTAATATAAAGACTTAAAAAGGCGTATACATATGCATACGCCTCGCTTATTTTGTGATTTATTTGATAACTACGCTACTCCATGAATCTGATGGTACAAGCGCCACATAGGTCTTTCCCGTGTTCAGCTCAATTTCCTCACCAGTCTGCTTGTTAAGATAGATCGTCTTATCACTCTCACCCGCCTTAATCCACGTCACCTCGATCGCCTTGCCATTCGTAATAAAATATGCATCACGTCCGGAGTCAATTGCATTGTAAATGAGATATCCGTTTTCGTCAAGCTGCTTAAACGTCGTATTCTGAATCAGCAGATTCTTGAACGTAAGCTGTGCATTTCCATGTTGTGGATCCGTATGTGCCTGACCATATTCATAGTAGTCATACGTACCTGTTGACTCATTATACTGAAGCCTTGAGCTATTATGTGGGAACGGAAGTTCAATCTCGGTACAGCTCCTTGCATCTCCCATAGTAGACAGATCAATCTCCGAATCAGAAAAGAAATAGTGCTGTCCCGGATAGTAGTCATTGTACTCTGTAGAATACTTCGAGCCCGAAAACTTCTTTTCAAGATCCCCTGCGCAGATATACTCTGTAAACTCTCTCTTCTTACCATTGTCCACACGAGAAAATCCACCGCTGAAATTCGCAGAGTATTTTCTCGCAAGCCATTCATCAACATAAAACGGACCTCCGTCATGACAGAGTACGGCATTCCACTCTGCCGCGAGCATGATATTAGTCGATCTCGTGCTTCGGATGCTGCCGAACTGCTGGATCTTTCCCCAATCCTTAACAATCGCCATAAAACGCGTAATTCTGCCATTTGCAGTACTATTCATCATCTCATACACCACATCCGCCTCGGTGAGACCATAATGCGGGAGCGCTGTCTTCTCATTGTCCACCATAACCGCAATCGGACGCTGATTCTTCAAGCTCTCATCGATCCACTCGTTCGTAATCTCACTGCGGTACATACCTTCACGTGACTCTTCCACGGGCGCCTGCTCTGTAGCAGGCTCCTGCACATCCGGAGTCTCTGGCGCCGCATTATCGCTATTATTCGAATTACTATTTCCTGTAATATCTGCAAAATCAATCTCTTTTGCAGGTTCCTTTGACGCTTCCTTTCCGCCACACCCTGTCATGGAAGCAGCTGCCATTGCCATTACCAGAAATAAAGCAATTCCCTTATTTTTCACACTTTTTCTTTTCATAATGTCTCCCTTTTCGCATATTTTGGCACCTTGGTAACAAAGGTTCCAACCAATGTCGCTATTCTTCTTCATTAGTTTCCCAATCTTTTTCCTGTTTATGCACCGCACTCTGAGGCGGTACAAAATATTTTATCGTGCAAACGACTTCGAATCCTATGCCCATACACGTTACCTTTACAGTTAACTCCGCCAGGCACCCTCACGGCACATATGAAATCCGCCTTAGTGCTGCTACATTCCTGTCCTGACACGGTTCAACGGCACACATTGCGTGAGACCCAAACTTCAACGCCACTTATAAAGGGCAGCTGCACAAACGCAGACCCTCCGTCGCTTATCACCCCCACTATAGCGGATTGTGGGTACAAGACACCGCTAACGCCCCGGCTGCACGATGCTATTATTATAACCTCATATTCACCGATAAGTCAATGCTGTTCATACTTTTTTAATCAAAACTGATAATACCGGTTAAATTTATTTTTCTTTCTTCTGCGTGTTAGTATCTCATAGTACATCAAAACAGTGACAAGCTCCCTGATCCATGGTTCCTTCTCTCGCCATGGAGCCTGTTCTGTAAGCGCCTTGTCTGTCATATTACCTTCCGTTACATTCTGCGCCGGCGTGTTCTGCATAGGATTCCCTGCTTCCGGCATTATGTTATGATTCTGCCCATCTGTGTTCATCATATTCACAGACTCCTCATTTGTCCTGATGATCGCCATAACACTCTCTACCATGCGCTGAATCGTCAGCTTGTCGGGATACTGATCGTAGATAAAGCTCCCTTCATAATCCATTTTATCGACAACACTGCTTATGGTACTCTGGTATTTTCTGGCATATGTAGGGTACATCTGCTGCAGATATTCAAGGTCCTCCAATATCCTGTCCTCCGGCACGATTCCAGGCTGCGCCCACTGTCCGTAACCCTGATACCCCATATAAAAAGGAAACGCACTATAATAATCCATATTTCGAGTTCCTCGCTTTTTATGATTATCATATGCATTTTCTGAATAAATAGTGACCAAAAAACAAGCATTGTCAAACTCTTGACAATATCTGCAAATCAGCATAGAATAAGGAAGGAATCAATAAAACAATATTAAGGAACTGTTCAGAAATAACATTTAAACAGATCCTAAGGAGCTGTCATGAAATAACTTTCCATTATGACGCATGTATGGATTTAGACAAGTCAAAATGAAAGGTTATTTTGTGACAGATCGTAAGAACACTGAAAGGGAGTGTATTGTTGCATGGACAGTTGTGACGGCAGCGGACAACATAATATGGGTGAATACACTGCATTCAGTGTTTTTTTGCACAGGGGAAAAGCATCTCCTGTTTGATTGCATGTGCACAAAAACTTATCTCTGCGCTGAGTCTGGATTCGCCCACAGAAAATTGGTATACAATCTAAAATAGAAGGGCGATGGTATTTTGGAAAATGAAATTTTAAATGAACCAGACTATATCAAAGAGTTAGTCGAACTGATCAGAAGTGGCGCAAGCAGGGATGCGCTCGCAGAGGAACTGACTAATTATCACGACAATGATATCTCAAATGCACTTGATGAACTGAATGAAAACGAGAGAAAAGTACTCTATCACATTCTTGGAGATGAGCGTGTATCGGAGATTTTTGCCTATCTCGACGATCCCGGAAAATATCTCGGAGAACTGGAGCTGGAACGGGCTGCGGACATCATTGAGAACATGGATGCGGACGACGCCGTAGATGTTCTCGAGGAGGTTGACGAGGAAACCAGAAAGCAGTTGATCGAGCTGATTGATGAGGAGTCAAAAGAGGACATCAAGCTGATCTGTTCCTATGAGGAGAATGAGATCGGCAGTAAGATGACCACAAATTTCATAGAAATCGGAAAAAGCCTGACTATCAAACAGGCAATGCGTTCCCTGATCGCTCAGGCGGAGGACAATGACAATATCTCAACACTGTTTGTGGAAGATGACGATGGTACTTTTTATGGTGCCATTGATTTGAAGGATTTGATCGTGGCGAGAAATTACATGAATCTGGAAAACCTGATCACGCAGTCTTTCCCCTATGTGCGCGACCACGAGACGATATCAGACTGTATCGAACGCCTGAAGGATTACGCCGAGGACTCCATTCCTGTATTGAACGATAAAAATGAGCTGATCGGTGTCATCACGGCACAAGATATTGTTGAAGTTGTCGACGATGAAATGGGAGACGATTATGCAAAACTCGCCGGTATGACTGAAGAGGCAGAGCTCGAGGAATCTCTTGGTGAAAGTATCAAAAAGCGCCTGCCATGGCTGATCGTACTTCTGGGGCTCAGTATGTGTGTTTCAACCGTGACAAGCCTGTTTGAGGGAGTCATCGCACAGCTTGCCATTATCGTAAGTTTCCAGTCGGTAATACTTGGCATGTCAGGAAATGTGGGAACGCAGTCACTTGCTGTTACAATACGGCTTCTGATGGATGAAAATCTTGAAACAAAACAAAAGATCGGTATGATTTTCCGGGAAATGCGGATCGGATTCTCCAATGGACTGATACTGGGAATTTTATCCTTTGCATTTATAGGCGGCTATCTGTGCCTGCTCAAGGATAAGTCCCCGCAATACGCCTTTGCGATATCGCTCTGTGCAGGGATCGCACTCCTGATGGCAATGACGATCTCAAGTATCGTGGGCACCTCTGTTCCGATGTTTTTTAAAAAAATAAATGTCGATCCGGCAGTGGCGTCTGGACCGCTGATCACCACCGTAAATGACTTGATCGGCGTGGTCACATATTATGGCGTCGCATGGCTGCTGCTGATCAACTTCCTTCATTTGGGATAAGAGGAAACCATTCTGTTCCCATGTATAAAAATCCATTATATACAAATACTAGCAATACAGTTAAGCTATTTGAACTTGCTAATAATTAGGAACCATAAAGAACTAAAGGTTCCATGCTAGGAATGGAGGAAATATCGGTGAAGGCTACGGGAATAGTGCGTAGGATTGACGATTTGGGACGCGTTGTCATACCAAAGGAAATAAGAAGAACTTTGAGGATAAGGGAATCGGATCCGCTAGAGATCTTTACGGATCACGAGGGAGCCATTATTCTAAAAAAATACTCACCCATCGGTGAGCTTGGAAGCTTTGCGAAACAGTATGCGGAAAGTCTCTCACAGGTGTCAGGTCATCTGGCTCTGATCGCGGATCGGGATCAGATCATAGCTGCGGCAGGCAGCAACAGCAAGCAAGTGCTTGGCAAGTCTGTCAGCAAGGCACTGGAGGAAAAGATGAATTCACGTGAGACAGTGTGCACTTCGCGCAGCGATAAAGATTATGTGTCTGTGACTGAGGATGAATCTGAGGAATATCAGCACGAGGTAATCATACCAATCATCACACAGGGTGATGTAATTGGTGCTGTCGTACTCTTGTCCGCCAAGGCAGGCGATGAGATGAATGAGGTGGAAATGAAGCTTGCCCAATCAGCAGCTGGATTTCTCGGCAAACAGATGGAACAATAATATAATTCAAAAAAGAAAAAGGACAGCGCTGCTGTCCTTTTTCTTTTTAGCAAAATACAATTATACATTTTTAAACCGCCCGACTTCGTTGCTCAACTGCTCCGAAATCTCCTGATTTCCAATTGTCTGCTTCTGGATCTGTGTCATGGCAGTCACGAGACTCACCGCACTCTCTGCCACATTGGTAACACCCTTTGCATTCTCGTCAACTGCAATAGATATGTCATTAAGTCCGGTTGTCATGGCACTGATCGTATCCTTGATCTCACCTGTATTTCTTGAGAACTCCTCGATCAGATTGTTCATACTGTCGGCATCACGCTCATACTTTTCCACTACCACTACAAACTCATCGTAATCCTGCAGAACCTTCTCGTCCACAAACTGAAGCATTGTCTCTGCGTTGCCCGCAAGTTTCTCCACTGCACTGATCACCAGATTACTGATATTCTGGATATTACTTGCCGTATTAGCACTGCTGTCAGCCAATGCCCTGATCTCATCTGCAACGACTGCAAATCCCTTTCCTGCCTCCCCAGCCCTTGCCGCCTCGATGGACGCATTCAGCGAAAGCAGGTTGGTCTGACTCGTAATGTCCAGTATCTCTCCAGTCAGTTGTTTGATCTTCTCCACACTTCTGCTCTCCTCAAGCGCCGAGTTAAGCATCTCACGGATCTCCATGATTTTGCCGCTTGTCGTATTCTTACCCTCGATGGTATTCTGATGCATTCTTCCAGCACGCCGCTTGATCTTCTGCACAAGTTCCACACCTTCACCGACACTGTTGTTCATATTCTGCACTTCCTGAAGTACCGTATCACTTCCCTCTGCAATCTGACCAATCGTTGCTGCGATCTCCTCCATGCTCGCTGACATTTCCTCCATCGTAGCGGATATATTTCCGGCATTTTCATTAGAATCATTGATTTCAACTGCGACTGCCTCAGCAGACGTCATCAGCTCTTCAGACTGTTCCTTTAAGGTGCGCATCAATACCTGCAGTTTTTCCACAAAACTGTTGATCCCCTTTGCCATCTGTCCGACTTCATCAGAAGTGCTCGCCGGAACACGCAGCGTAAGATCTCCCTCTCCCCTCTCAATCTTATCCATGATCTCATCAAGCACTTTGCCCGACTTTCTTGCCGGACTTGCAATCGTATTGGTTACGATGATTATCACCAGCACTAAGATGATTACAAACACTATCATAAGAATATAGTTTAACAATTGCGTGTTCCTGATCTTGTTCATACTGTCCTGTGCGGTGAATGCGATTCTCTCATCAAACTGTTTTTCAAATACACTTCCTGTCTCATCTACCGGCGCACGTCTTGCCTTAATCTCATCCACTTTGGCACGAACTGTTTCTACATCGCTCGCCATTGCAGCATCGTATATTTCAGCTCCAAAATCACAGAAGATCAATTCTTCAGCCTTCCATGCCGCAAAAGCCTCTTGAATTCCGCTGTCATTAGTCTGTGCACAGAGTACTTCCATCTCGGACATATAAGTACGCATATTCTCAATCGCGATACCAAGTTTTTCCTTTACAACAGGTCCTTCGTCAGTTCCTTCCCTCAGATAACTTAAATTTCCATAAAGCTGAATCTGCTGAAATGCCGTTGAGACAGCTCCCTGCCGCTCTTCAAGCACTATATACGTATTGATGAGCTCCCGGTTGATATCACCTATGGCCCCCAATCGCTTTACATTCACCCAAATAGCTGCGACGAATATCAGCGTCAATATCGCCAGCATCGAAAATACCTTCATTCCAATTGTTTTTCTCATCACTCTTCCCCCTTTTTCATCTGTTATTTGCATTCGCAATAATATTGTATTTCTATATAAGTCACCCACAGAAATATTTATTGTCAAAATGTATAAATAAATTATAAAATAATATCGACATACTGTCAATGTGCATCAAAAAAAGAATGTTATTTCTAACACTCTTTCTCTTCATTTAGGAACTGTAAAGAATTAGACAAGTCAAGATGCATAAATTATTTTTTTACAGTTCCTTATCCTCTATCTGTAATGATTCTGCTGATATCCGCCAGCGAATCAGCCACCGCATACAACAGCGGACTGACTTCCTCGTCAGGCTGCGTCAGATCTGGAACCATCACTGGCTTACACCCCGCTGCATATGCTGATCGAATACCGTTCGGCGAATCCTCCACCGCGATACAGTCTGACGGTTTCTCTCCAATCTGCTCACAGGCATAGAGATACACATCGGGCGCTGGCTTTCCTTGCGCCACCTGCTTCGCACTCACGATTTTATCAAACTGATCTCTCACACCTATTTTTTCGAGATGCTGCAGTGTGAGCTCAATCGGCGTTGCTGTCGCCACTGCTGCCTTAATACGATTCTCATGCAAAAAAGCCAGTATTTCGTCAATACCAGGCTTTTTCTCCAGACCATATTTTTCAAGCCGCTCCGCCACAAGTCGGCGCCTGACCTCACGTATAGCATAATAGTCAAAACCCGCTCCAAAAATGTCCTTCATCATCTCGGAGGCAAGCCTTGCATCGCAGCTGCGAAGCATCAGCGCATGTTCCCGCTTGAAACCGTCAAATCCCGCCATGCATGCTGCCTCACACCATGCTGCATTGTAATGCTTTTCCGTATCAATGAGTACTCCATCCATGTCAAATATTACTGCCTTGATCTTATTTTCCCTCATTTAACCAACCCTTATATTATGCGTGAACCGCATAGAGAATTTTCTCCTTCGGCACTTCCTGATTCTGCTGAATCAGGTTTAAGAGCGTGATGTAGTTTTTAATCATGTCTCGCGCAGTATTTTCCTCGCCATCTAAGTTCTTCCCATACTGCTGCTTCAAGAAATAAATGTAATCATCATGCTCAAGCTTTGGAGTGTATTCGTACAAAATCCCATGTATGTTTGCAAGCTTCTCCAACAGCACATACATCTCACCCGGATTTAGTACAGACAATTTGATCACAGGAGATGCCATATCCCTCATTTTCACGACACCCTCCTGCTCAAAGTCGGATTCTGCAAGCCTTGAACGCAGTGGTTCAAAGCTGAACACTCCTCTCACAGGATCCTCCATAGCTTCCTTTGTGACACTCATAATGATACCCAGATAGGAAGCCTTTCCCTGCAGCGCATCATTGTAGATCGACAGGAGCTTGTTATAATTGTATTCCCTGCCCACACGGCTTGGAATCTCATACAGCGTTGAAAGCTCATCCATACACACATAGAGCCCCGCATAGCCCGCCTTTACCACAAAATCCGCAAACAACTTGATAAAATCATACCAGTTATCATCGGTAATGATCAGATTCACCCCTAAATCTGTCTTAGCTTCTGTTCTGGTCCTGTACTCCCCACAGAGCCATCGCAGAGCCTTTTTCTGCAGCTCTACATCACCTTTCCGGTATCCTTTATAATAGGAAGCAAGCACTTTACCGAAATCAAAACCGTTAACGCGCTCCTCCATCGAGGAGGTGATCTTATAGATCTTCTGACTGACTCTTACATCGAAAACCTCATGCCCCGGTACAAGTCCCTCAAATTGTACCACTTCGTTTTCGAGTGTGCCGATCCACTTGTCAAGAATGAGCTGCAATGCGCCGTTATCAGGACTCGCATGCGTAGCCATGTTTCTGATCAATTCCCGATATGTCGCAAGTCCCTGCCCCTTATTTCCGACAAATCTTTTGTCCACAGAGAGCTCCACATCTGTAACGACGAAGTTTTTCTCCATCACATGATTTCTGAGTGCATGCATGAGAAAGGTCTTACCGCTTCCGTATTTCCCCTCAATAAAACGAAACGCTGCCCCTCCCTGCTCGATGATGGATACGTCCTGCAATAGTGCCTGAATCTCACTCTTTCTCCCCACTGTAATGTACTCAAGCCCTATCCTTGGAACGACTCCGCTTTTTAAGGAATTTAAAACTGTGGCTGCTGTTGTCCTCGATATCCCGTTGTCCATACAACCCATTCCTCCCCTTACTGCTGTGTGCTTTTGGAAACTCCCCTGTCCCTCGCACTCTATGTAAAAAAATCGAACGTTCGATTCTCTTACCGATGTTATACTACTTTGAGCTGTGACTGTACGAAATCTGCATCTGCCCTGATCCGATCGAGATTCTCAAGGCTGAACTCAAATGCAAAGGACTCTTTTTCATTGTCCTTGTTCAACTGCTCAAATGCTTTTTCGATCATAATCATACGCTTCTGATGAAAAAGCATCGCGTAAATCCGCTTATGAATCTGCTGCGTTGTCTTACCTGAATCTGCGTCATAATCCATCACCTCGATCAAGCGGTCCGCATCATATGGATAAAAATCGGTTGAACACGTCCTGCTTGATTTTCCTACTGGTATGTACGTTCCCATAGACAACTCACCATTGCACAGATAGACCATCAGTATCGGTCTCTGCAGCAATCCAGAAAACACATCCGTGAGCAGATCTGGATCGATCTTTCTCTTGAGATTCACCTCAAACACTGACAATCCCTGCTCCCTGACAAGCTCCCTCATATCCTTGATTCCTTCTTTGTCCACCAGATGATAACTCCATTCAACGCTCTCAATCTCGGTTTCAAAGATGCGGCGGCATTTCAGATTGTCAATTTTCTGGAATAACGCGTCAAGCGGCATTCCCTTATCAACTTTGTACTGCTTTGGAATATTATATCTTCCCTCGCTCATACGAATCCTCCACCTTTACACTTAGGAACTGTCGCAGTTCCTCGCATTTTTCAAATCGTCAACATTTTATGTCAATCGATTCTAGACTATTATAATATACTATTTGAATAATTTCTACAATTTATTTATTTTTTTTTAATTTTGTGAAAAATGTTGTGTTATCAGGGAAAATCAGGACTGAAAAAAGGAGAAAAATTGTCACATTACACAGTTTTTCTCCTCTTTTTACACGAACGTATTTCTATTGCTTTTCAATGATTTTCTGACTCGCTCATCCAGTCATAGTCCTATCCGCATCGAGATAAATCTCATACCAGATTGTATCATGATCTGCACGTTCTTCCCTTCCTGTTCCTACAAAGACAGCTCCTTGTTGTGAAGTTGTCAGGCCCTCATATCCTGTCCCTGCTCTGAACAGATATTCGCACTACCGAACTGCTCTCTGGTATTTAAGAGATTTTCCAGCAGATCCTCAAACCTCCTGTTGTATTTCTTATTATTTATTCTTTTGATATGTCATCCAGCTCCTTCTGCAGTCTTGCAAGGTCTTCCCGGATCGCAATATGCTGTGGACATGCCTGCTCACATTTTCCACACTTGACACAGTTGGACGCCTTTTTCGAATCCTCCATCCATATTGTCCAGTTCCGTTTCGTGTCATTGACGTTCTCATAAATATGGTACTGGTTCCAGATGCCAAAGCACCGCGGAATATCGACGCCTGCCGGGCATGGCATACAGTAACGACATCCCGTGCAGCCATTCTGCACCCTTCCGCGAAGTGCATCCGCCACCTTTTCAATAATCTCCCGCTCCGCATCACTCAGCGGCTCAAAATTGGTAAAAGTCGATAAGTTATCTTCCACCTGCTCCATAGTTGACATACCGCTCAGTACTACCTTCACATTGTCAAAACTTCCCACATAGCGCAGAGCCCATGAGGAAGTAGACGCCTGTGGCCTCACCTTCTTAAACAGCTCATCAATTCCCTCCGACGGAAGCTTTGCCAGCGAACCGCCCTTTACAGGCTCCATGATCACCATGGGAATGCCAAGTTTCCCGGCAAGCTCCACGCCTTTGAGCGTCGCCTGTGTGTCTTTGTCCATATAGTTTAGCTGAATCTGGCAGAAATCCCACTTGTATGAAGTGATGATTTCCTCAAACGCCTCATAATCGTCATGGAATGAAAAGCCAAGATATTTTATTTTTCCGTCTGCGCGAAGCTTTTCACAATATCCAAGGATATCAAGCTCCTTCACAAATTTCCAGCGCTCACCATTCAGCGCGTGCATCAGGTAAAAATCAACGTAATCTTTCTGCAGGCGCTCTAACTGCTCCTGAAAAATCCGCTCTACATCAGCAATCGTCTCTACAGCCCAAATTGGAAGTTTCGTCGCAAGATAATACGAATCCCTAGGATAACGCGCAAGCGCCTTTCCAGTGACAACCTCGCTCTTTCCATCATGGTACGGATATGCTGTGTCATAATATGTAACGCCTGACTGATACGCCTGATCAATCATGGCAAGGGCCTCCTCCTCATTGATACTGCCATCCGCATTGGCAGGGAACCGCATACAGCCAAACCCCAGCAACGATGTCCTGATTCCCAAATTTTCCATTTTTCTGTACTCCATAACAAGTCCTCCTTTACCATTCTCATACGCTGTTTATACAGGCTTAGTTGTCATACAGAACTGCCATGTCCGCCAGCATCTTGCCTGTATGTGCCATCATAAGCTCTGCCTCTTTCTCTATTAAACCATACTTTTTGTATTTTAGCACGAAATTTGGCGTCCCTTTTGCAGAAAATTCCAGAACACCCTTATATTTTGCCATCAGATGGGGAAGCCGCTCAACATGAACGGGCGCATAGGGCTCCATGAATAATGTAACCTTCCCTACCTTTCCCTTGATCTCTGTCACATACCGCTTGTGTGCTGTTACTCGTATTAAGGATATCTGTATCAGATTTTCAACGGATTTGGGCACATTTCCGAAGCGGTCCCTCAGTTCCTTTCTCATGTCATCGCATTCTGCCTCGTTCTCAAGACTTGCGATGCGCTTGTAAATGTCAAGCTTCTGGACTTCATTCACAATATACTCTGGGGGAATAAAGGCATCGACATCCATATCAACATAGGTGCCAAAATCCGCATCCACCTTTTTGGTTCCCTTCAAAGTCTTGACCGCCTCATTGAGCATTTTGCAGTAAAGATCATAACCGACTGCCTCCATATGCCCATGCTGCCGCTCTCCCAAAAGATTTCCTGCCCCTCTGATTTCAAGGTCTCGCATGGCGATCTTGAAGCCGCTTCCCAGATCTGTAAATTCCCGGATTGCCTGCAGACGCTTTTCTGCCACTTCCTTGAGCATTTTGTCTTTTTTGTACATCAGAAACGCATACGAAGTGCGGTTTGAGCGCCCCACGCGCCCACGCAGCTGATAGAGCTGCGATAATCCCATCGCGTCGGAATCGTGTATGATCATGGTGTTGACATTGGAGATATCCAGCCCGGTCTCGATGATCGTCGTTGCCACCAGCACGTCAATCTCACCATTGATAAACTGGAACATAATTTTCTCAAGCTCATGCTCCTTCATCTGACCATGGGCAAATGCCACGACTGCCTCCGGCACGAGGCGCGCGACCTGATTGGTGATCTCTTCTATGTTATTGACGCGGTTGTACACATAATACACCTGTCCCTGTCTGGACAGCTCGCGCACGATCGCCTCACGCACCATTTCCTCATTGTACTCCATGACATAAGTCTGTATCGGCTGGCGCTCTCCCGGTGCTTCCTCCAGAACGCTCATGTCGCGGATTCCCACAAGGCTCATATGCAGGGTTCTCGGAATCGGTGTCGCTGTCAGTGTCAGCACATCCACATCTTCCTTGACCTGCTTGATCTTTTCCTTGTGCCGCACGCCGAAACGCTGCTCCTCATCGACGATCAAAAGCCCCAGATCCTTGTACTGCACGTCTGCGGACAAAAGTCTGTGTGTACCGATTACGATATCCACCAGGCCCTTTTTCAGCCCTTCGATCGTCTTTTTCATCTCACCCGCAGTCCGAAAACGTGACAGCATTTCCACGCGTACCGGAAAATCCTTCATGCGCTGCAAGAATGTATTGTAGTGCTGCTGTGCCAGTATCGTTGTGGGCACGAGATATGCGACCTGCTTGCCGTCCTGAACCGCCTTGAACGCAGCGCGTATCGCAATCTCTGTCTTTCCATATCCCACATCGCCACAGATCAGCCGGTCCATAATGCGCGGGCTCTCCATATCGCTCTTTGTCGCCTCAATGGCAAGCAGCTGGTCGCCTGTCTCCTCAAACGGAAACATCTCCTCAAACTCCTGCTGCCACACGGTATCTTTACTAAATACAAAGCCCTGCTTCTGCTGCCGGACTGCGTACAGTTCCACAAGGTCTTTTGCGATCTCATTGACAGCAGTCTTTACCCTCGACTTTGTCTTCACCCACTCCTGTGTGCCAAGCTTATTTAATTTCGGTTTTTTTGCCGCGTCGGACGATGCGTACTTCTGGATCACGTCAAGCCCCGTCGCAAGGACGTAAAGATTGCCGCCGTCGCGGTACTCAATCTTGATGTAATCCTTTACAACCTTGTCTACCTCAACCTTCTCAATCCCCTTGTAGACACCGAGACCATGATTTTCATGGACAACATAATCCCCGACCTTTAAGTCCGAAAAATTCTGGATTTTCTGCCCCTCATAAATCTTTTTCTTCTTTTTGCGCTGCTGCTTTCCAAAAATATCTGTCTCGGATATCACGACAAACTTTAACAGCGGATACTCAAATCCCTTCAGAACAGAGCCGTGGTAGGTCATAATCTCCCCTGGCTGCAGGATTCTGTCCGAATCTTCTGAATAAAAGGCGAGAAGTCCCTCATCCATGAGGTCTGTGGCAAGACGTTTTGCACGCGTCGCCGACGCAGACAGCAAAAGAACCCTGTACCCCTGCTTCTTAAAATGGTTTAAGTCCTTCACAAGCTCTGCAAAACTATTATTATAAGAAGAGATATTTCTGGTATTGACGGCAAAACGGTCTGCAAACTTGATGCCAAAGCCTTTGATCTCCATGGTGGAAAGCGCAAGAATACGCTGATCCTCTAGCTTTGCCATCGTCTCCTGCACCGAAAAAAGCACATCCATCTGTCTAGGCAGAATATATCCCTTCTCCACCCTGTTTGTCATACTCTCCCGAAACTCCAGCTCTACAGCCCTTGCGTGCTCCTCAATACGGAGTGGTTCATCGAGATAGATACAGCATCTCCGGTTCTTAAAAAAGTCGGTAAAGGACATTGTATCCTCATAAAAATAGTTGATATAGCTGTCGAGATTCACAAGATTCTGAAATAGCATCACCTGCTCCCGCAAGTCCTTCACTGCTGTCTCAAGCCTGTGTGCTTCCTCTGGCTTTGTTTGCTCCCGGAATCGCTTTGCCTGCTCCTTACAATCCTTCTCAATCTTGTGAAAACCTGCGTCGAGTACAGACTGTGACAAGATCAGCTCCGCTGCCGGATAAATTGACACCTGTGTCATATTTTCCTCGATCGAGCGCTGGCTCAACACATCAAACATGCGGATCGACTCGATCTCATCGCCCCACAATTCAATGCGGACAGGATTCTCCGAAGTCAGGTCAAAAATGTCAACAATCCCTCCGCGTATCGAGAACTGTCCCGGCGCCTCCACCTGATAATTTTTCTCATACCCCATCGCAACAAGTTTCCGCGCAAGTGCCTGTTCCTCGACAATGCTGTCCCTGCCGATGCAGATGATATTGTCCTTTAGTACTGACAGCGGTATCTGATGCGCCATCAGGGCAGCAAAGGTCGTGACGATCGTGACTGGATTTCTCTCCAGGAGTCTGCGCTGTACCTCAATACGCTCCTTTACAAGCTGATTGCCATGCACATCCGCCTGATAAAATATCAAGTCTTTTGCCGGATAGAAATACGACTCACGGCAGTACAGACGACAGTCCTCCAGAAGTTCTCTCGCCTTGATATCATTGTAGGTCACGATCAGTTTCACATCATAGTCACTGTCTGTGCCGAATACCATGTGAAGCTTTTGGGAATCCACGCAGCCGCTTATGCTCGCCATTCCGTTCTTTTTATCCAATGCTTTTGTAATCCCCTCATATTCGCCGAGCTCTCTGAGCGGTGCTAACAATGTGTTCACAATTGGTTGTCCTCCATATCTACACTATATTATCAATACCTTAACGGTTCGTCATGTAAGCTGATTCATTCAAAAGACGCTGCGCTCTTCTTCACATTATATTTATTCATTGCCATGTCGACCTCGTCCTCAAGCATCAGATTCACTGCTCCATCCACTTTTTCCAGACTTTCCTTCATCACTTCCAGCTCTTCCTTACTGAAATGGCCAAGCACATAGTCGGCCAGATCATATCCCTTTGGTTTCTCACCGACACCGATCTTAATGCGCAGGAACGTGTCATGTCCCAGATTTGCAATAATGTTCTTGATGCCATTGTGTCCGCCCGCACTGCCCTTCTTGCGGATACGCAGCTGCCCGACATCGAGACTGATGTCGTCATAGATCACAATAAGCTCGCTCGCCGCGTCTACCTTATAATAATCCACCACTGCGCGGATTGCCTCACCGCTCAGGTTCATGTATGTGAGCGGCTTCACAAGAACTACTTTTGTACCATTGATTACGCCTTTTCCTGTCAGCGCCTTGTGCTTGCAGTCCATCACGCTGATATTGTACTTGTCCGCAAGCGCGTCAACCGCCATAAAACCGATATTGTGCCTCGTATTCTCATATTCCCTTGTAGGATTTCCCAGTCCTGCTATGATAATCATTTCTTTATCTCCTGTCTTTATTTCTTCTGTTTTTCTTCTTTCAATTCCTGCATCGCACCTTTCGATCTTATGATCTTCCGGCTGGCTTTCCTCTATCTTTTTCACTGCTCTGTCGCGGAACTGCCCAAGTCGTTTAAATCTGTTTTTTAACCACTGCATACTCGTCCCCATTTCTATAATAAGGACAATTCTTGTAATGTCCTTCCATCACCCGCACCATGTCATCCTCGTCCATATTAACTTCACAGTAATAACACTCGTCTTCCTCGTCATATACATTATATGCACAAGTATCACAATTTGAACTTCCCATTTTATCCAATTTCTCCAATCTACATTACAACGCAAGAAAACGCAAGAAAACCCTTACCGATTTACCATTCCGCAAATCAGAAAGGTTTTCAAAAATACATATCGTCCTCCGGCCATCGATAAAATTCTCCAAAAACAGCATACCACACATATGGTCTCGTTTCAATCCGAACATCCCCCTTAGCATTACAAAATCTTATTATATTCGCAAATGAACAACTACTTTTTTCATTTATAAACAAAGAGCAAATCCGGAAGCTGGCAGACAGAACTCTCGAATACAGCATGTCCATCAATGCTTTCTTTCCCTTCCTACGCCGAAAGAACCTGGGAAAACTCACTGTAGAAGGAAATGTTTCCTCAAAGCCGACGCGGAGAATTAAACTATTTCATTGAAAAAGCCACCCGCTATGAACGGATGGCTTTTTACCCACATTATATACAATAATACTCTAAGAAACTACTTCCTCGTCTGGCTCTAAAAGTGCCTTCTCATAACTTTCGAGAATCGTCTTCTGGATTGTGTCTCTTGTGTTAGAATTGATTGGATGAGCGATATCTCTGTACTCACCGTCTGCAGATTTCTTGCTTGGCATCGCGATGAAAAGACCTTTTTCACCCTCGATGACCTTGATGTCATGAACTACAAATTCATCATCAAGTGTAATAGAAACTACCGCTTTCATTTTTCCCTCTTTTGTGATTTTTCGAACGCGAACATCTGTTATTCTCATTCTTTTGTCCCCCTTTTGCAAGTCATTAAATTCTTTTTGTTATAAAACATACCTCTCATTTTTCTCTACCACAACTTTGATGCCGGTCTCCCCGACGTGGTGTGAGTTTGCTCGAATAGTATCGCGGCTTTCTACTATACAATTTTCAATGTGGGTGTTATCGCCTAGATACACATCATTTAAAATGATGGAGTTTTTAATAGTACAGTTGTTGCCGACAAAAACCTCCTTGAACAGGATAGAATTTTCCACTGTTCCATTTACAATACATCCACTGGAAATCAGGCTGTTCCGAACCTGTGCTCCCGGATTGTACTTTGCAGGCGGCAAGTCGTCAACTTTGGAATATACGTCAGGATACTGCTTGAAGAAATAATCGCGGATGTCTTTCTTGAGGAAATCCATGTTGGTGCCATAGTAATCCTCAACTGTAGCAATATTTCTCCAATAAGACTCGATCTTGTAACCATATATCCGCTTTACGTCTTTATAGCGTATAAGGATGTCCTGCACGAGATCGTGCCTTCCCTCCTCGGCGCTCTTTTCAATCAGTTCGATGAGCTGTCTTCGTCTGATCACGTAGATGCCGCATGACACTGTCTTTGACCTCGCCACCATAGGCTTCTCCTCGAACTCTTCGATACGGCCGTCGTCATTCATTTTTACAACGCCGTAACGATCCACATCCGCATCATCTGGCATCTCCTTTACCACAACCGTGATGTCTGCCTTCTTTGCAATGTGATATTCCAACACTTTATTGAAATCCATCTTGTAGACACAGTCGCCTGTGGCGATGACTACATATGGCTCATGACTTCTCTTCAAAAATAAGAGATTCTGGTAAATACTGTCCGCTGTTCCCTGATACCAGTTGCTGTTGTCAGGTGTGACTGTCGGCGTAAAGGTATACAGACCTCCCTGCTTCCGTCCGAAATCCCACCACTTCGACGAACTCAGATGCTCATGAAGACTTCTCGAATTATACTGTGTGATCACCGCAACTTTCTGAATGTGTGAGTTGGACATATTACTCAATACAAAATCAATACTTCTATAACTGCCTGCGATCGGCATTGCTGAAATCGCTCTCTTGTGAGAAAGCGCTCCCATCTTCCTGCTGTTTCCGCCGGCTAATACAATTCCTAATGCTCTCATTTTATATCTCCATTCTTGCTATACCAGCGAATTTGAGCGTATGCTCAAATTCGCCGCACGAAAAAACTTTCGCATATGGTTTTTTCGTGCTAATCACCCACCTTTATCAATGTCTTACCGCTGTCTAGTACACCATTCGGATAATCGGAAGCCACAGTCTCACCAAAAACAACTGCGTTTTTGCCGATCTTAACGTTAGCGGGAATGGTGGATTTCTCTCCGATCGTGACAAGCCCGCTGTTATAAATGTCAGGTCTTGTATCGTTTTCCTTCTCAGGAAGTGTACCGAGCTGTGTTTCACTGCCCACACGTGAATACTCGTCTATGATCGCCTTTTCAATCGTGCATCTGTCACCGATCTGTGTCTGGTTCATGATAATAGAGTTGCGTACAACTGTTCCCTCGCCGATGACAACGCCGCATCCAATGACCGAATTGTATACTTGTCCATAAATTTCCGACCCTTCGCCGATGATGCTGCGCTCAACGACACTGTCAGCTGCAATATACTGGGGTGGCAGAACCTCGCTCTTTGTATAGATTTTCCAATATTCCTCATAGAGGTTAAATTCCGGTACAATGTCGATCAACTCCATGTTCGCTTCCCAGTAAGAACTCAATGTACCAACATCTTTCCAGTATCCGTTAAATTCGTAGCAATACATCGGGCAGCCCTTTTCATGGCAGTATGGAATGACATGTTTACCAAAATCAAGCGCGGGCTGGTCTGCTTTGGCGATCAGCGCCTCTTTGAGTGTTTTCCAGTTAAATATGTAAATTCCCATGGAAGCCAGATTGCTTCTCGGGTTCTCCGGTTTCTCTTCAAAGTCTATGATCTTCTTATTCTCGTCTGTAATAACAATACCAAATCGCTTTGCTTCCTCAATCGGAACTGGCATTGATGCGATCGTCACTTCCGAACCGCTCTCTTTGTGGAAGTCGAGCATCACTTCATAATCCATCTTGTAGATATGATCCCCTGAGAGAATCAGTACATAGTCCGGGTTGTAATTCTCCATGTACTCAAGATTTTGAAAAATGGCATTGGCAGTTCCGGTGTACCACTCACTCTCACTGCTCTTCTCATAAGGCGGTAATACGGTCACGCCGCCGACATTGCGGTCCAGATCCCAAGGTATACCGATACCGATATGTGTATTCAGCTTCAACGGCTGATACTGTGTAAGCACTCCGACTGTGTCGATACCGGAATTAATACAGTTGCTCAGTGGAAAGTCGATGATTCGGTATTTCCCTCCAAAAGCAACCGCCGGTTTTGCCATTTTCGATGTCAGGACACCCAGTCTCGAACCCTGTCCACCTGCTAAAAGCATGGCAATCATTTCTTTTTTAATCATGTTGTCACCCCTACTTGCATAATAATGGGTTTCGCGTATTTCCGCATATAACAGACCCTGACTTATTATAACATACATCTTCGTTAAATGGAACAACTTTAGCATCATTCGTAAGAATATTTTCATACATTTTTCCATATATTTTTTCATACATTTTGACAAATCCATATTATTCTTTAGACTTTTATTACAGTCATGCCGCAATGTGACACAGCAGTTTTAGAAAAAACTATGGAAAAGTTATTGTCTGAGGTGTATATTAATAGTAGTATAAAAATAGAATGAAACAAATGCATTTGGATTCAAAACATATAGTCTGCATGCATTTGAATAGAAGAATCAGGAAGGAACATAAAATCATGTATCAGATAAATTTCAACAATCCCATCCATGTGCATTTTATCGGAATCGGAGGAATCAGTATGTCTGGTCTTGCCCAGATTCTAATTAAGGCAGGTTTTACCGTCAGCGGCTCTGATTCAAAGAAATCCCCGCTCACGCAGCATCTCGTCTCCATGGGGGCAAAGATCAACTATCCGCAGATGGCAAGCAATATCAACGACTCCATAGACCTTGTCGTGTACACTGCCGCAATCGCACAAGACAACCCAGAATTTACCGCTGCTGCCGAAAAACAGATTCCCCTCATGACGCGCGCCGACCTGCTTGGACAGATCATGAAAAACTACAAGATGCCTATCGCAATCAGCGGCACACATGGAAAGACCACTACCACATCCATGGTATCTGAGGTACTTCTTGCCGCTGACGCAGATCCCACCCTGTCCATCGGCGGCATTTTAAAGTCCATCGGCGGCAACATCCGTGTCGGCAGATCGGACTATTTTGTGACAGAGGCGTGTGAGTACACGAACTCCTTTTTGAGCTTCTTCCCCCGCATCAGCATCATCCTTAATATAGAAGAGGATCATATGGACTTTTTTAAAGATATCGACGACATCCGCCATTCTTTCAAACGATTTGCCGAGATTCTGCCTGATGACGGCTTTCTGATCATCAACAGTGGAATTGATCACGTTGAACGGCTTGTCGAGGGACTTGGCTGCAAAGTCATCACCTTTGGCGCAGATCCTGCAGCCGACTACAGCTTTACCGATGCCGTCTACGACGAACTTGGACGCGCTTCCTACACCCTTGTCAAAAAAGGGCAGAAATGCGGCACTGTCAAACTTGGCGTCGTCGGCGAACACAATATCCTGAACTCCTTGTCTGTCATTGCCCTGATGGATATTCTTGGCTTTGACTCTGATATTGTACATAATGCCCTGTCCACTTTCGCCGGCACAGACAGACGCTTCGAGCTCAAGGGCGAAGTCGCAGGCATCAAGATTCTCGACGACTACGCGCACCACCCGACGGAAATAACCGCCACACTGAACGCAGCTGCAAACTATCCGCACAAGACATTGTGGTGTGTGTTCCAGCCGCATACTTATACACGCACGAAAGCGTTTTTAAAGGAATTTTCCCAGGCACTTTCGCTCGCGGACAAAGTTGTGCTGACAGACATCTACGCCGCGCGGGAGAAGAATACGATCGGTATCAGCTCCATTGATCTTCTTCATGAACTGGAAAAAACAGGAACAGAATGCTATTATTTCCAGAGTTTTGACGAGATTGAAAATTTTTTATTAAAAAATTGTATCAACGGCGATTTGTTGATAACTATGGGCGC